>JAYTFV010000296.1:0-9239 GCA_043734065.1 Planctomycetota bacterium | reverse complement strand
GGCATCGAGAAGCGGCTGCTCGTCATCCGGCTGCTCAACCGCCTGTCGTACGCCTACTGGTTCAAGCGTGGTCCCGTGCCCTGCCTGTGGGCGCACTTGCGGAGCATGAACCTCGCGGAGCGGTATCCTCCGACGCGGGAGTTGGCGGATGCGTATTCGATTCATTCGCCGGTGATGACTCTCATTCCCTACTTCAGCCGGGGAGATGCCTATGCTCAGAAGTCATTCGCGATTTACAAGTCGCTGGGCGACCTGTGGGGGCAGGGACAATCGAGAGCCTTCCACGGGATGGTGTTCTTTGTCTCCGCGCGGTACGAGGCGGGGCTCGAAAAATTCCGCGAAGGGATGCGACTGCTGGAGCGGACGGGGGACTACTGGGAAGTCAACATCGCCCGCTACCACATCGCCAACACCTTCTATCGGATGGGCGACCTCCAAGGAGCAGTGGCCGAGGCCCGGCGGATCCATCAATCGGGGCTGGAACTGGGGGATATCCAGGCTTCGGCGATGTGCTTCGATGTGTGGGCTCGGGCCTCGGGCGGGCAAGTCGACGCGGCGGCCCTCCACACCGAACTGCAGCGCCCCCGCGAAGACGTGCAGGTGAGCGCCCAGGTGATGCTGGCCGAAGGGGTCCGGCTGTACTGGTTGGATCGCGTCCCGGAGGCGTCAGCACTGTTCGAGAAAGCCTACCAGTACGCAGCCGAGAAAGGGGTCATCAATGCGTGGGTCATGCCGCTGCAGGCGTGGCTGGCGACGGCGTTGCGGCGGCAGGTGGAGACGACCTCGCCTTGGGAACCGGAACGCCGAACCGTTCTGCTCAAGCGAGCCAGCCAGGCCGTCCAACGCGCCGTCAAGGTGGCTCGCAAGTTTCCCGACGACTTACCACACGCGCTGCGCGAGGCCGGGCTGATCGCAGCCATGCAAGGTTCGACTCAACGAGCCCGGCAGTGCCTGGATGAAAGTCTGGCTGTGGCGGAACGACAGGGAGCCCGCTTCGAACACGCTCAAACGTTGTTGGCCCGAGGTCGACTGGGGGTGGTTTTGGGTTGGGCGAAAGCCGACGAAGACGTGGCCACCGCCCGCCAAGCGTTGCTGGCCCTCGGAGCCGACTTTGCCCTGAATCATGTCCCTGCGACGGGGACTGCGAAACCGGCCACGCTCTCCTTGGCCGACCGCTTTGACACCGTGCTGGATGCGGGCCGCAAGATTGCCTCGGCCCTCTCACGCGATGCGATCTTCCAAGCCGTGCGCGACGCAGCCTTGCAGTTGCTGCGAGGCGAGCGCTGCCTGATTCTGGGGGTGAAAGATGCGGTCGACTCGAAAGATCAGTCGCTGTATGCCTCCGAGATCGAAGCCGAAAACCGTCGGGTCATCGCGGAGCGGGCGTGCGCATCGGGCCAGGCCGTCGTCCTGTCCGAAGGGCTGTCGAACGAGACTGGTGAACCATCGCTCCCCGCCGGGGCACGGTCAGTCCTGTGCGCTCCGATCTTCGTGCGCGGAGTTTCGATCGTCTGTTTCTACGTCGAGCATCGGCATGTCGCCGGGTTGTTCGGAGACGACGAACAACGCCTGGCCGAGTTCATCGCCACCATCGCCAGTGCCGCCCTCGAAAACGCCGAAGGCTTCGCGGAACTGCGCAATCTGAATGACAACCTAGAGGAGCGCGTCGCCGAAAGATCCGCAGCCGCCGAAGCCGCGAACCGGGCCAAGAGCGAGTTTCTCGCCAACATGAGCCACGAAATCCGCACGCCGATGAACGGCGTGATCGGCATGGCTCAGTTGCTGTCGCAGACGGAACTGCGTTCACAGCAGCGGAACTACCTGGTCACGATCGATGAATCGGCGCACATCCTGTTGCGGCTGCTCAATGACATCCTCGACTTTTCCAAGATCGAAGCGGGCAAGCTGGAACTGGAGTGCATCGATTTCCGCCTGTCGGAGTGCCTCTCCACCTCCTCGCAAATGCTGGTACTCAGAGCCGCGGAGAGGGGCTTGGAACTGGCGGGACGCATCGCGCCGGATATCCCGGATCAGCTGCGCGGGGATCCAGGTCGCTTGCAGCAGGTGCTGGTCAACCTGATCGGGAACGCGGTGAAGTTCACCGAAGCGGGCGAGATTTTCGTGGACATCAACGGGGAGTTGATGACGCCCGAGAGGATCCGGCTGCATGTTTCGGTGAGCGACACGGGGATCGGAATTCCCCCCGACAAGCGGGGCCAGATTTTCCGCCCATTCGAGCAGGGGGAAGCCTCGACGACGCGGCGCTACGGCGGCAGCGGTTTGGGCTTGTCGATCTCGCAGCAACTCGTCGGGATGATGCAGGGTCGCATGTGGGTCGACAGCGAACTCGGGCAGGGCTCGACGTTTCACTTCACCGCTGAGTTTGGAATTGCCGCCGATCAGCATCGGCACGAACCCGCAGAACTCGAATCGCTGCGCGACTTGCCGGTGCTGGTCGTCGATGACAATTCGACGAACCGCCGAATCCTCGAAGAGCTGCTCAAATTCTGGAACATGCAGCCGATCCTCGCCGACTCTGCAGTTGCCGCCCGGAAAGCGTTGACCGCCGCGGATGAGGCGCAGCGTCCGATCCGGCTGATCCTGCTCGACAACCACATGCCGGGTGAAGACGGTCTGCAATTTGCCGTGAGCGTGCGTGACCGCCCGTGGCGTGCCCCCTGTCCGATCATCATGATCTCCTCGGGAATGATTCCGTCCGACGCGGATCAATTCCAGAAGTATGGGATCTGCCGTTACATGACCAAGCCGGTCATCGCGTCGGAGTTGCTCAACGAGGTGCTGCGTCAATTCGGAGCACGAACCACCGCCGCCGCTCAATCGCCGCCGACTCTCCTCACCACGCGCGCCCAAGCCCGTCGCGTCCTGCTCGTCGAGGACAACGAAATCAACCGCCGTGTGGCGGTGGGTCTGCTCCGGTCGCGCGGGCATCAAGTCGTCGTGGCGGAGAATGGACTGGTGGCGGTCAATATGCTCGCCGACCAGTCCTTCGATGTCGTCCTGATGGACATGCAGATGCCGATCCTGGACGGCTATGAGGCCACTGCGGCCATCCGTCACCGCGAGCAGCAGACCGGCGGTCACATTCCGATTGTGGCGATGACCGCCGAGGCTCTCAAAGGGGACCGCGAACGTTGCCTGGCCGCTGGCATGGACGACTATGTCTCGAAGCCGATCGCCCCGGCTGCGCTGTATCGCGCCGTCGAGCGTTTTCCGGCCCTCTGCCTGCCTGCGGATGAGGAGCGGCATGAACCTGCCACGGTGGCCAGCGCCCCATCAAGTCCCTCGTCGCCACAACTCGTCACAGCAGTCCGGCCAGCCACCGCGACAGCCAGCGCGGTTCCCGCACTCGATTGGGATATCGCGAAAGAGAGATTGGCTTGTAGCGCGGAGGTGCTGCGTGAGTTCGTGGAACTGACGAAGCAGGACGCCACAACTCAACTGGCCGATCTGCACCGCGCGATCGAGACCCGCGACTTTCCGTTGCTGCGGCGGACGGCCCACACGCTGAAGAGTTCCGTGACGTACTTCGGTGCCGAGCGTCTCGCTGAGGCAGCGTTGGCCGTTGAACTCTGTGGCCGCAGTGAATCTCTGGACGGGATCGGTCAACTGCTGGCCATCCTCGAACGCGAACACGCGCGCTTCATGGCGGCGCTGAACGCGGGCCCGCCGCCGTGAACTCGGCATTCCGCCGAAACGGCTCGAGTCCGTTACCCGCTCGGAACGATCAGTTCCGGCGAGTCGTGCTTGACCGAGTTCACCTGCGTCGAGACCGGGGACGCGGTCATCTCCTCCGCCGGGTATTGGTCGAGCAGCGGCAGCAGGGCCATCGGGTCGGTCAACTCCGGATCGAGCCACAAAGCGAACTCATCCGGGGAGAGGATCACCGGCATACGGTCGTGAAACTGCTGCATCAGGGAGTTGGCGGCGGTCGTGAGGATCGTACACGACTCGACCCGCGACCCGTCCGGGGGCTGCCACGACTCCCACAACCCGGCGAACACGAACGGCTGGCCGCTGCGGAGCGTGATGTACTGCGGTTGTTTCAGTTTCGGAGTGAGGGCTTGCCACTCGTAGAACCCATCCGCCGGAATGAGGCAGCGTCGCCGCCGAAACGCGGTGCGGAATGACGGCTTCTCCGCCACCGTCTCGGACCGAGCATTGATGAGCGGCGGACCGGTGAACGACTTCGACCAACTGGGCACCAACCCCCAACGGAGCATCACCATTTCGCTGCCCCGACGGTGAGTGGTCGACCGGATCACCAGCACATTCTGCGTCGGGGCAATGTTGAACCGGGGCCGGAACAGCCCCCCCTCTGGACTCACCAAGTCCGGGCAATGCAAATCAGTGAACAGCCGGGCCAGCTCATCGGCCGGGGTTCGCAGGGTGAAGCGTCCGCACATGCTTTCATCGTGGGGGACGGAATGTCTGGGGAGAAACAGCCCCACTCAAAAAAACAACGCGGGGGAGAGCGGGCCAGCATCTCCCTCGCGCGTAGCATCTCACAGAGACGCCAACAGCAAGGTATCACATCGGGATGAACTGTAAAGTCTGAATCCGGGTGGGACAGGAAAAAAACTTTGACATTGTCGATCTCGCGGGTCGAGTGGCCCAGAGCCCGGCCAGGTCTATCCGCCTGTTCAGTCCCGGGGAGTCCCCAGTCTCGAAACTCAGTCTGTCGCTCTCAGCCGGGGTCGCAGCCTCGGAAGGCTCGGACAGGCTCTCCTCCTCCGGTTCGTCTTCGAACGGCGTGGGGCCGGGGGATTCCGAGGCGTCTTCGGTCGGGACGCTGTCTGGCACGGGGGTGTCGGAAGCGGGATCAGCAGGCGAGACAAAACTTCCGGACGGAGTCATCAATTGGGGGTACAGGCCCTGACCCATGGGTCCGGCCTCGATGCCACGTTCGCCGCCCACCTGATGGGTCTCTCCCTCGGTGCCGACAGCGACGGCTCAGCTGTGTTGACCACGAACCCGGCGGGGGAACGTGGCCTGTCGCTCCGCGACGGGTTGGGACGGAACGTCCGCAGCGTCCAACTCGCTGCGGACAACACCGCTCTCGTCTCGAACACCTCGACGTTCGATACGATCGTGAACATGAGCGGCTACGGCGATGTCCTCGAAACCGCCAGCAGCAACGCCCTCGGCCACACGAACAAATCCCGCACCGATGGAGCGGGCCGCACCATGCAATCGCTCGACGCCACCGGGGCGATCACCACGTTCGTCTATAACGCCAACGGTCAACGCCTCTCCGTCCGCGACCCGAACAACGTGGGCCAGGACTGCACCTACGACCCCCTGGGCCGCGACCTGTCATGTACCGACACAGCCGGGGCGGTGACTTCGCGGACGTACGACCTCGCCGGAAATGTGAAGACCCAAACCGACGCCAAGGGCAAACTCACCGCGATGGTCTACGACTCGCGCAGTCGTCGCACCTCCCTCACCGACCGCATCTCAGCTGTCACCGCCTGGGTATACGACGCAGCTGGCAACGAACTCAGCATGACCGATGCCGAGAACCAGACCACGGTCTACGGCTACGACAACTCCGGTCGCCGCACCTCGATCCAGTGGCCCGATCACGTCGCGGGTCAAACCCCCGGCCAGCCGAACTACGGCATTGAGGCCACAGCTTACGACGCTGCGGGAAGGCCGCAGCGGAAGACGAACCAACTCGGCGACACGATCACTTCGGTCTACGACCCAGCCGGTCGGATGCTGTCGCGCGAGTACCGGACGTTGGCGAATAGCCCCAGCGGAGCGACTGCGAGCGTCGATACATTCACGTACGACGCCGCCAATCGCGTACTCACCGGCGTGAAGGGGCTGTATGCGAATACCGTGGCGCTGGCGTACGACACCGGAGGCCGCAAGGCCACCGAGAGCCTGACGATCGCGGGCCAGACCTACACCACCGGCACCGCCTACGACACCGCCGGACGGGTCAGCCAGTTGACCTATCCGGATGGGTCGGTCGTCGCCCGGACGTACGATTCGCGGAATCTGCTCTCGACAATCGCGCTCGGCGGAGTGAACATAGATTCTCGGTCGTACGACAATGGCGGGCGATTGACTTCGGAGACATTGGGGAACGGACTGGTGGTCACGCGAACGTACATGACCGGTGATAACCTCCCGCTGGCGATCAGCAACAGCGCTGTTGGTACGTACACATATGCTTGGGATAACAACAAAAACAAAACCGGTGAAACCATCACCGGAGCAATGAACGGGTACTCGTCAGCCATGAACTTCGACGACCAAAACCGGCTGACGAACTGGAATCGCTCGAACGGCGACACCCAAGCCTGGACACTGAGTCCCGTCAACGACTGGCAGTCGTTCACCAAGAACGGCACAGCTGAAACCCGCACCCACGGCCCCACGCATGAGTTGCTCACGATTGGGACAGCGACGCTGCTGTATGATTCTCGCGGGAACATGATACAGGACGAGCACGGGAAGCAATTCGCTTGGGATGCAGATGGCTTACTGGCGAGTGTCACCGTTCCGGTGGGCTCGTCGACGGGAGTCGAAGGGACGCATGCCTACCAATACGATGCCCTGGGGCGTCGGGTTCGCAAGACAGTTGGCGGGACAGAGGCAAGCGATACAGTGTACTTACATAATGACCATACTGTGGTCGTCGAGTACTTCACTGGTGGATTAGCCACCGCTCCGCAACGCCAGTATGTAAACGGCAGCTACGTCGATGAACCAGTCCTGCTAATCGACCACACAAATGCAGGCTCCATGGGACTCGGAACGGATGAGCGGTTTTATTACCACCGCAATCAGCAATTCAGCATCACAGCTCTGTCGAATCAGTCCGGCACGGTCGTTGAGCGATATGTGTACACCGCGTATGGCGTACCGACGATTATGGACGGTGCTGGAGCAACTACTCGAATCGCATCGTTCATCGGCAACACATCTCTGAACACAGCTAGAACATACGACACAGAGACTGGCCTCTATTACTTCCGCGCCCGAATGTACGAAGGCCGAATGGGAAGGTTTGTCAGTCATGATCCAATCATTTATCCGAATGGATACAATACGTTTGCGGATTGGTTTACTCCGCAGAACGTAGACCCTAGCGGAAGGATTGTACCTGTTATTATAGTCGGGGGAGTGCTGCTACTTGCTGGATGGGCTATCATCGCCCCAGTTGAGAAAGGGCCTCTGCCACGACCGGGAAGGGCATTGCCCAGCCATTGGTTCGGATGTAGGGCATATGCTGATGCAGTAGGCGCAACGCATCCGTCGGGAGATCACGAAGCGTACGGTGGCGCGTACCGACACTGTGTTGGTGCATGCTGCATATACAGAACGAAGTATCTATTCACTGATGCGACTACACCCTGTCTGGTTTACTCGTGGGATGTATGGCACGAAAACAGATGGGGGAGCCCGAGTGAGAACAATATAACGGACATGCGGGGAGAACAGGAGGGCCTGAATGTTGGACGGAACACTAATACTCCGTGTGAGTTCGCATGCCTGCAGGCATATCCATGAGAATGTCCTTCAAGTCACATTTCTCCCAGGCACTCGCGTTGAGCGTGATCCTCGGACTAATTCTGTTTGCATGGACTGCATATCGGACTGGTCAAGATGCCGCAGTCGTAGGCAACATATACGCGTTACGAAAGCTTGTCCAACAGCGAGTTCCGAAGCCACCGTGCAAGAATGAGTTGCAGGGAATCAGCGACTTAGAGATGTCCAAGTACTTTCCAAATGGTCGAGGACACATTTATGATGCTTCATGGGACCAAGTAATCGAGAATGGACGCATTCCTGACTTGTGGGGTACGCCAATTCGTACTTACTTCGGGGTAAACAGCAAAGGTGTATGTGATTTTATTGTCGTGTCTGCGGGTGGGGACAAAGTATTCGACACGAGTGACGATCTGGTGGCGGGGCAATAGCCGTGAACACATCCACATACAGCTGTGATGCGAGCAAGAACAAGACCGGTGAGACGATCACTGGGGCGATGAGCGGATACGGGTTCGCTGTGCCGACGGGTGGGTATGACGATCAGAATCGGCTGACAGCTTGGAATCGGACGAACGGGACCAAGAACCAAGTGTGGAATCTGTCAGCTGTGGGGGACTGGAATACGTTCACCGATGCGGGGACGGCTCAGGCTCGGACGCATGGGCCGACGCATGAGATCCTGACGATCGGCGGGGCGACGGTCACGCACGACTCACGCGGCAATATGTGAAAGCAGGAAAGGGGTCAGGTCTCATTATTTCCCTCCAAATCACCAATCAATGAGACCTGACCCCTTTTTCTGCCCTGACCCCTTTTTCTGCCCTTTTTCTGCCCCCTTTTTCTGCCCCCCCAGTGTTTTCGGGAGTGGCTGAGACGAAAACCTTGATGCCGCATCCGTGAGTCGCACCACATGGGCGAGTCAAAGCCTTGGCCAGTGGTATCCGGCGGGACGTGATAATGGGAACGTCCCATCTCAATTCCGTGGCTCGCGGTGCGGCTTGGGGTGCTGGCCCAGTGGGGTGCGGTAGGGCTCGGGGCGGGGGGCGGGAGCGGGGCGATGGGGGCTGTGGCTGGCGACGTGAATTGTGGCGGGACCAGCGGGTGAGCGGGCGGCGGCGGTCTGGGGGCGGTTCGGGTTGAGGCCGCCTTGACGGATGTAGGAGCGGTCGCCGGGGGCGACTTCGCGGTAGATGCGGTGCAGGTACAGATCGAGAGCGCTGTTCTTCTCGCGAATGTTCGAGAACAGGCTCATCGCCCGGCGGACGGGGGGAGGCTGCGTCGAGCGCTCGGGCTCGTCGACCTCCAGCACCTCACAGAACCGCTGCGTCAGCACGATCAGCAGAATGCCGATGGCCAGCATGGTCAGACAGACTAGCAGCACGATCAGACCGGCCTGCAGCGGATGGTTAAACCCGTTCCACTCGGCCAGCAAATACGTCAAACCGCATGCAGCCCCGATCAACGTGATGGCCACGCGAAACGTCTGACGAATGGCTTCGATTTCTTCCGACATCAGCGGTCTCCCTCCGTGGAGTCCTGACCAGAATTCGCAACTGCCCCGTTGCAGGAGATCGTCCAATCACTCCCGGGGGTAGGAACTTGCGGGACTGTAATGGGATCGAGGGGGGGAGGGGAAGGGGAGGTTGATGGTTTATGGTTTATGGTTGATCGGCAGAGGGGGGGAGGGGAGGAGGGGAGGGGGGGAGGGGAGG
>JAYTFV010000295.1:0-5303 GCA_043734065.1 Planctomycetota bacterium | reverse complement strand
CTGTCATGAGTTGCCAGAAGAACAACAGGCTGGAAGCCTATCCCACGGGGCACATCATGAGTTCGTGGCACACCCCGTGTGGCAGAACACTGGGTTCCTCGCAGCCCCGACTTCATCGGGGCGGCGGACGCTGGTGGTGTGCGGGGCCTCGTGGACGAGTTCGGGGTCTTCGGCGACGATCTCTTGGATCGCGGCGATGAAGGAGTCGAGGGTCTGCTTCGACTCGGTTTCGGTCGGTTCGATCATCATCGCCTCGGGCACGACCAGTGGGAAGTAGACGGTCGGGGCGTGGAACCCGTAGTCGAGCAGCCGCTTGGCGATGTCCATCGCGGAGACCCCGTTCTCGTCTTTGAGGCTCTTGGCACTCGCCACGAACTCGTGCATGCAGAACTCCCCCTGCGGAACCGGGAGGATGTCCTGCAGTTGAGCCTTCATATAGTTCGCGTTGAGGACGGCCTGCTCCGTCATCTCGCGCAGGCCCGCCGGTCCGAGCGTGCGCAGATAGAACGCCCCGCGCAGCAGGATGCCGATGTTGCCGAAGAAGCTGCGGACGCGTCCGATTGACTTGGGCGGGGTGACGAGTGAGTAACGTGTCCCGGTCGATGTCTCAATCTGGCGAATCACCGGCCCCGGCAGGTAGTCGCCGAGGAAGTCCCGCACCGCGATCGGCCCGGCCCCCGGCCCGCCCGCACCGTGCGGTCCGGTAAACGTCTTGTGTACGTTGTAGTGCATCATGTCGCCGCCGAAGTCGCCGGGCCGCGTGACGCCGACGATGGCGTTCATGTTCGCCCCATCGATGTAGACCAGCCCGCCGACATCATGCACCATCTTGGAGATCGTCAGGATCTCCTTCTCGAACAGACCCAGCGTGTTCGGGTTCGTGACCATGAAGACAGCGGTCGAACTATCGAGTTCGGCCTGGAGTTGGTCTAGCTCAACAAACCCGGTGTGGGACGGCGGAAGTTGCACACACTCAAACCCCGCGAGGGCGGCACTGGCCGGGTTGGTCCCGTGGGCGCTGCTGGGGAACAGCACCTTGGTCCGCGTCTCGCCCCGGTCCTTGAAGTAGGCGGCTGCGGCGAGCAGCGCCGCGAACTCGCCCTGCGCCCCGGCTGCGGGTTGCAACGATACGGCGGGGAGCCCGGCGATCTCGGCCAGCATCTCCTGCATCTCGTACAGGATCGCCAGCATCCCCTGCGAGTCGTGTTCGGTCGCATGCGGGTGCAAATCGACAATCCCCGGCAACCGGCTCAGCCGCTCATGCCGCTTCGGGTTGTACTTCATCGTACAACTGCCGAGCGGGTAGAAGTGCGTGTCGACGCACATGTTGAGCGTCGACAAATTGACGAAGTGCCGCACGATGTCGACCTCCGACAACTCCGGCAGCGGCGGCGGGTTGGCGGCCAGCGCACTCTTCGGCAACAGGTCTGATAGCGCCCCTCCCGGCACATCGGCAACCGGAAACTCTGTCGCCCGTCGTCCGGGAGCGGAGAAGTTGAACAGGGGTTGCGTGGCGGTGGTGTTTCGCATGGGGGGCAGTTTTCAGTGGTCAGTGGTCAGTGAAGCAGGCGAGCCGGTCGACGAGTGTCGCCTTTTGCTCCGCAAAAGGACGCTCATTTGTCCTTCCACCGAGACTACGAGGCAACGGTCTGCTGCAACAACTGGTTCGAATCGGCGGCGTGTCGCCCGGCATTCCGATCGATGAGCCGCCGAGCCGCTGCGAGTGCCTCATCGTCCTCTAAGTCCCACACGGCCCCAGATTCGGGATGGCCAGCTGCCATCGCCAGGTTGGCCAGAGTTTGGCCCAGCCTCCAATCCGGGAACAGGAGGCCCAGTTCTGTAAGTGCATTCAGCAACTCAGCCCGAGTCGTTTCGCTGGTCATCGCAATTCTCCAATGGTCGGAAATTTCGCTCCGGGGATCGGCAACGTGTCGATGACCTCTACCGGCACCAAAATGCCGGGCAGATACCGTGCGACACGCGTGGCCCGGGTAACCCCGTTGTTGATCACCAACTCACCATCCGTGCCGCGACTCACCTCGATCGGCGGCATGCCGACAATGGACATTCCGTGTTTCGCAATCTGACGTTGCAGCTTGTACGGATCGGCCCCACTCCGGCGGCTGCCCGGCACGTGAAGTGTTGCCGGATTGACATCAAGGAATTCGCGAACACCCATGAGGTAAGTTTACTGGAGTCAGTCGGGGCAAGCCATACTTGGTTTGGGTTTTCAACCACATGAGTGCAGTTCGACGCTACGACCTGCGCTGGGTGTCACAGGCGGTTGCTTTCGACCGCCAGTGTGGACGGCACTCCAGGCGTTCGGACAGCATTCCTCCGTCTCATCGGGCCACCGATTCGCCAAGAACACGAGACGGTCCTCTCGTGTAGGTCTCCCGGCTCGTGACCATGTCGAATGGTTTTCCGCTGTCCGATCATGAGACGGTCGTACTCCCGCGAAAGCACTAGCGGCCCAAAGCGACCGCCAGTGGCACCCGGGGCCTCAACATCGATATGGTCACCGAAAATGGCACTGCTTCTTCAACTCGACTGACCATGAAATGAATCTCAGCACAGGTATCAAACGACGCATCACCCAAAATGCATCACAACTGCCAACTGTCCAATGAGTTAAGCGATCAGACGATTCCAACACCAATAAGACGGGAGGACATTCGAACCATGCGATCCTCATAAGTCTTACAATCAAAATGAATTCCGCGACATTTTGATCGAATGGGAGGGCGCTCATCGACGATGGTTCCAGTCGGACGCTAGGCTGGTTCCTCACCAGCATTGCGTAACATTCGTGGTCATGGTAGTTTTCGCCGAATCTGGATCCGATCTCGTCCTTCCAAACGGCAAAAGGCGCACCATGGCACAATCAGGAAGAGGTGTCACTGTGGAAACTCAAGCAAAAGTAGGTACACCCAAAACCGCGAATCCCTTTGCGAACGTCAAAACGAGTGATCTGGTGAAGTATGCAGGGTTGGTCATCGCTGTGGATATGGCCACTCGTCAGATTGTGGATTCTGCACCAACAGCAGAGGGGCTGAAGGAAAAGATGAAACAGGATCATTGCGGTGTGAAGTATGCTCGGGTCGCGATCCCCAAGTTGAAGTCTTCTGCACAGTAATCCAATCGAGTCCTCAAGGTCGGGCCATGTCTCAATTTTTCCTTTTTCGATTCGCAGACAACCCCATCCCGGCAACCCAGTCCTCCCAAGCGGCGGCCTCGCAAAAGAACTATCTGGTACAAATCAAGTCCCACTTGGCCAATGAGTCCGAACACGTCTTCGCCTTTGTCACTGAATTCACGGGTGAGGCCGTGTTCGGCGAGCAAGCGATCGCGGATTTGGGTTTGGTGCCCGATACCGAAGGGGTTATCAACTTGGTGTGCGATGTTCGAAAGCATCGCTTCCCACTCAAGGTGCGAGTGAAGCCCGCCGTTTCGGGTGGGACTGTCACCGACGACTACATGCAGTTGGGCTGGGCGACGATTGCGGCTCACTTCAACATTGAGAAAGAAACCCCTGATGGGATTCGTCAAATCTTGGCGAAGAATGGTGCAGCGTGTCTCCCATACGACTCCAAGTAACCATGCGGGTGTGCTGGGTGACTCTGACCCTGATTCAGCTCATTCCGACAGGTGCCTCCCTGTCGTGTTCATCTCCGACTCCGTTGGTTGTGTGTAGAAGCTATTCACCCGGATGTATTCCGCTGGTAGTCGCCCAGCTTGCCAGCTTCTATACTCCCACCGGAGGTGGACCGTGCCCCTCGTCAACCGGCACCGACTTGGTGCCTCCCCCTGCGCAGTCCCCCGGAACCCAGCTGTGTCCTACGTTCTTAACACTCCCGAGCAGCAGGCGGAAATGCTGGCGGTGATCGGGGTCGGCTCGATCGATGAACTCCTGGCCAAGCAGATCCCGGCGGAGGTGCTTCTCAACCGGCCTCTTGATCTGCCGCCCGCACTGAGTGAGATGGAACTCGAAGCCCGCACGCGGCAACTCGCGGCGCTCAACCGGACCGACCGCGTCTGCCTCATCGGCGGCGGGGCGTATGACCACTTCATCCCGGCTGTGGTCGACGAGATCACCTCGCGCGGGGAGTTCTACACGGCCTACACCCCCTACCAGCCCGAGGCCAGCCAGGGCTCGCTCCAAGCCTTCTTCGAGTACCAGTCGCTGATCTGCCGACTGACCGGGATGGAGGTCTCCAACGCCAGCTTGTACGAAGGCGGCACCGCCGTCAGCGAGGCGATGTTCATGGCGATGCGGTGTACGAACCGGCATGGCCGCGTGGTGGTACTCGGTTCGGTGAACCCCGAGTTCCGCGAGATCCTGCGGACCTATACCGAGACACTGACGACCGAGATTATTGTGATCCCGGCGACCGCTGGCGTCGTCGACACGGCTCAAGTGGCCCAGGCTCTCAATGACCAGACGGCGTGCCTGATCATTCAACAGCCGAATTTTTTTGGTTGTTTGGAACAGGTCGAAGAGTTGACCGTGATGGCTCACTCAGTCGGGGCGTTGTCGGTCGTGTCGTTCGACCCGATCAGCCTGGGCGTGCTGAAACGTCCCGGCGATTATGGAGCCGATATCGCGGTTGCCGAGGGGCAATCGCTCGGCACCCCGTTGCAATATGGCGGGCCATATCTGGGTGTGTTGGCTTGTCGACAGGAGTTCGTCCGCAAGATGCCGGGCCGACTGATCGTTCAAGGCAAGGACCGCGACGACAAACCCTGTTACATGCTGGGCCTGCAAACCCGCGAACAACACATCCGCCGCGACAAGGCCACGAGCAACATCTGCACCAACCAGGGCCTGCTCGCACTGCGAGCCACGGTCTACCTGTCGAGCCTGGGACCACAGGGGTTGAAGGAGGCTGCCGAACTCAGTTGCCGCCTGGCCCACTATCTCGCCGACCAACTGCAAACCGTCCCCGGCGTGCAGCTCGCGTTCCACCAGCCGTTCTTCAAAGAGTTCGTGATCCGCTGCCGCCGAGGCTCCGAAGCCTTCCTCACCGCCGCCCGCGACCTCGGCTTCAACGTCGGCCCGGAACTGAGCCGGTTCCATGACGCCGAACTGCCGCAGGACGGAGTCCTCATCGCCGTGACGGAGAAGCGGACGCGCGCCGAACTCGATTCTCTCGTGAGTGGCCTCAAGAAACGATGGGCGTAGCGAGCCTCCGACATCAGTCGGGGGTGTTCGTTTGGACGTGAGCTGGGAGGAAAAGGGGGGAGGAAACGGGGGGAGGAAAAGGGGTGGAGGAAAAGGGTGGAGGAAAAGGGTGGAGGAAAAG
>JAYTFV010000294.1:0-1968 GCA_043734065.1 Planctomycetota bacterium | reverse complement strand
GCGTCAGCCCCCGGACCAACGCCGCACACCCTCCGGGGGCTGACGCCACCCGGCTCGCCTGACACACCAAATCGTAGACAGCACTTCACCATGAGCATTCTCGTCGATCGCGAAACTCGCATCATCACCCAGGGGATCACTGGCAAGGTCGGGCTGTTTCACAGCCAGCAATGCCGGGCCTATGCACTCGAGCATCGCCCCAAAGACAACGTCATGATCGGCGGGGTCACTCCCGGCAAGGGCGGGACCGAAGTCGATGGGTTCCCGGTGTTCAACTCGGTGGCTGAGGCAGCTCGCAAGACCGGGGCCAATACCTCGTTGATCTTCGTGCCGCCGGCCGGAGCTGCCGATGCGATCATGGAGGCTGCGGACGCCGGGATGCGGCTGATTGTGGCGATCACCGAAGGCGTGCCGGTCCTCGACATGGCCCGCGTAATGCGGTTCATGCGGGGGACGCCGAAGTCGCGCCTCATCGGGCCGAACTGCCCCGGGATCATCACTCCCAACGTCGCCAAGATCGGCATCATGCCGGGCTATATCCACCAGCCGGGGACGGTCGGCCTGATCAGCAAGAGCGGCACGCTGACCTACGAAGCGACTTGGCAACTCGGTCGCGTCGGCCTCGGCCAGTCGACCGCCATTGGCATCGGCGGCGACCCGATCATTGGGACCAAGTACATCGAACTGCTGCAGATGTTTCAGGACGATCCGGGGACCGAGGCGATCCTCCTCATCGGTGAGATCGGCGGCAACGCCGAGATCGAAGCGGCCGAGTACATCAAGCAGCACGTCACCAAGCCCTGTGCTGCCTTCATCGCTGGCCAGACCGCTCCTCCCGGAAAGCGCATGGGCCACGCCGGAGCCATCATCAGCGGCGGTGCGGGCACAGCTGCAGAGAAGATGGAGGCCCTGAAAGCAGCTGGTGTCGAAGTCGCTCCCAGTCCCGCAGACATGGGCGAGGCCGTCAAGCGGGCGATTGCAAAGCGGAAGTAGTGGCGACTTGAAGGTACGATGGGCAATCCTGCCCGTCGCCGAGCGTCGAGTGACTCCATCGATGGGGGGGCGACATTGATCGAGGAGTCGCTCACTTGTGACGAGTCTCGTGGAGTCGGTGAGCGCTCGATGCGGGGTGGCACTAACGAGTCTCCCGTGCCGGAGGGGACGGGCAGGATTGCCCATCCTACAGCGAAAGGGGACGGGCAGGATTGCCCATCCTACAGTGAAATCGTGAACATCCTCCCGCAACATACCCGGCACCCGCGCGAGTTCGAACAGAACCGGTTCGTCTACCCCGTCCTCTCGCGCCGCAGCCGAGGGATCTCCGTCGGGGTGAACCTCAACCCCGACAAGGTCTGCAACTTCGACTGCATCTATTGCCAGGTCGACCGCCGCAGCGTGGCCGAGACCCGCTTTGTCGAGTTCGACCAACTGCTGGCCGAACTGGAGGCGATGCTCGTGTGGGTGTCCAGCGGGGAGATCTTCACGCACCCGCAGTTCGCCTTAGTGCCGGAGTCACTCCGAAGACTCAACGACATGGCGTTCAGCGGGGACGGTGAGCCGACGACCTATCGCAATTTCGATGTCATCATGGAGCGGGCCGCTGAACTCAAACAGCGGCTCGGGCTGGATGCGGTGAAAATGGTCCTGATTACGAACGCGACGATGTTCCATCGTCCGGCGGTCGAGCGAGGGCTGGCGATTCTCGATCAGAACCAGGGGGAAATCTGGGCCAAGCTCGATGCCGGGACCGAGGCGTATTACCGGCTGATCGACCGCACCTCGATCCCGTTCCGGCGCGTGCTCGACAATCTCGTGCTGGCCGCGAGGGTGCGTCCCATCGTGATCCAGAGTCTCTTCATGCAGGTCCACGGCGTCGGACCGACGACTGAGGAAATCACGGCTTATGTCGAACGACTGAAAGAGATCATCCAGGCGGGCGGCCAAATCGCCCGCGTGCAGGTCTACACC
>JAYTFV010000293.1:0-6549 GCA_043734065.1 Planctomycetota bacterium | reverse complement strand
ACCACCACCTTCGCCGCACTGCCTGCCATACCACTCTCCTCCGTGAGTTCGAAGAACGGATTTCAGCATGATCCGGCAATTGGTGATAGGTCAATTATGAAGGGGAGGACTAGTTTGACGGTGCCCCTGCGGGGCGGAGGAGGGAAGCATGGCGACGATCGCCTCAGGTGATGCTTCCATTCCGCAGTGTTGGACTAGGGACTTTAATACCCGCCACTGGCCTCAGTCCCAGAGCGCACTTGGCTCCTAGGGTTTCAACCCCGAGGCTAGGCGGGCATAGACCAAGGTGCCGCGTTCCGCCTGGAAGTCCGGGGTCAACCAGCTCACGGAAAAGGTCTCGGGCTCCACGGCAGACAGCCGACCAAAGGACACTCCCGGTGCCACTGGCGGTCCAAAGCGACCGCCAGTGGTCCCCGGAGCCATGCGCAGAGCCTTCCGACACTGCACCCCGCCGGAACACTCTCTCACAGTACAATTTCGAGGATCGTTGAGATCGGTTCACCTCATGGCTGCTTCCCCGCTTTCCCCTCGGGGCGAACTCCGAAGATACGGCGTCCGTAACAGAACAGGAAGGTTTCTTCGTCCACCGGCACGAGATCAGGTGCCTTGTACACGGAAACGAGGGGATTGCCTGGAGTTGTGCCATGAACGCGGTGTAGTTTCGGACTTTCATTGGGAATGAATTCACGAAATCCCCTGTCATACCCGGAGAACCAAATCCGTCCGCCACACAGGACTGGACCCTTGACGAACCCCAGCCACAGCTTCATCTGTGGTTGCAACTCGCCGCACGTGTAGTTCGCGATCAGTGTCCGCTGATCGTTTCTTAGATTCCAACGCAGGAGCCATGTGTCGGAGACGATCAGCTCGTCCCCGAAGACGATACCCGACAACGGACCGCCTCGGGGCGGCCCGAACTGGACTATGCGGCTCACCTCTTTGGACTTTGGATCCAACCGCCATAAGGACACCTCAGGTATCGGATTATTCCCCGTGTTAAGTCCCACGATCACCCGCTCCCTGGCGGTATCCTGGGCGAGGAAATTGACCTTGAATTCGCCAATCCCATCCAACGCCGATTCGGCAACTGGCCGCGACATGTTGGCGATCTCTTCCACCCGCCCCGTCTTTAAGTCAATCCGGGCCAACACGCCCGTGGCTGTGCCGAGAATCAGCCAGTCGCCAGAGTGGACCAACGCCGTGGGCGATTTCGGCAATGCATTCGCGGGAGTGACGAGCCGCCTGGTCCCATCCTTCAGCAAAACGGCATTCAGGCCGCTGGAAGCAATGACGAAGTATTCCGTCTGGCCGAGACTCGACAGCAACCGCACTGGACTGCCACTCAGCAGCAACCGCTCTGGACCGCCAATCAGCGGATTATCCGACGACCCGAACAGTACGGCTTCGCCGGAGTCGATGTTGACTTTGAATGGAACAATCGCATTCAGTCGTGTCCCCCAACCGTAGGCCCAGCGTTCGCGCACCGCATCGATCTGGAGTGTCTCATCACCGTGGAAGAGATCGGCAAATCCGCCGATCTCCCAGACAGCCGGTGCTCCGGGCTCCGCTGGGTCCGCGGCGTTGGGGAATTTCTCTTCGATCTCCTCGACATCATCACGCGTCTGACGCAGTTGAGGGTCAACTTTCTTCAGTAATGCGATGGCGCGCACCGCTGACTCGTCATCCCATGGCACTGCCATTTCACCAATGGCAATGGCATTGTTGATCCCCAATGCCACGATGGCTTCCCCAAGTTCCATGTTGGCCTTGAGCACATCCGCTGGGGCGTGATGCTTGATATGGTTCGACAGACTCTGAAGCAGGCTCACGATCGTGTATGCGTTCTCGCTTCGACCGGCCTGAAGTTCCGCTTTCATCAACTCCAACGACGTGGAGTGCATCTTGGACAGACGAGCGACACGCTCGGCTTCGGGCAACGGTTGGCCCATCCGGTTCGTCCAGCCCGCTGTGGTCCGTGCCAACAAACCGTGCAACTTGACGAAGGGATGCGGATGGGCTTCAAATTCCTTGCAGATTGGATGAATCTGGTCGGCCAGTTCTGGTGACGTGGTCCCGGTTACCCACGTCAAGCCTCGTCGAATCGCAGGCCAACCTTGCCTTGCGGCGGGCAGCTCATCGAAATCGCGTAGCCACATGCGGACCATCTCGAAGACCAGCTCCAGGTCGCGATCGTCGATGGATTCCGGGTTTCCAATGTCGATGAATCGCCTCAACTGCGTGGCCATGAACTCGGTGTAAACGGAGTGTCGATTCAGATCTTTTTTCGCGAGGGCGCGGTGCTTGGAAAAGATGGAACGAATGCCCGTCCGCCGCAATTCGGCGAGTTGCTTCACGACATCTTCGGGCCATTTGTCTTCTCTCGCCTGTGACAACTGACTGTCGAGATGCATATTCACCGGGAACGAATTCGTGGTGCCCGTTCGCGTATCTACTCCCGCGATCTCATCGATCGCCTTCTGGTCCTCCGCGACTTTTTCATAGACCTGCGCCACAAGGGCGAAGGCTGCGAGTGACAGACTCTGTATGGTAGCGGGTGGCCATTGCCCTGCGTTCCGCTCATACCGCTGGCGGTAGAGTTCGGCCAGGATGCTGGCAGCCAGTTCCCACTGCAATCGGACATCATCGGCGACCAGCACTGTCGCCGCCGCATGGTGATAGATCCCATTCAGCGTTTGCTGGTGTATCGTCAGAGACTTCCCGCAAGAAATCAGGCGTCTTGCGAGACGTGCCGAGTCGACCTGCTTGTCGAATTCCGCGACCCCCAATGACTTCGCAATCTCGTTGCTGATTTTCTTGATGCCATCGACTTCCTGCGCCGGATTGTCGAACGTCAGCTTGGCCAGCGGTTTGCGATCTCCGTCCAGGACTCGCACCTCCAGCGTTTGATTTTGCTCGACTTGCTTCCCGTTCAGTACGATCAGATAGTCGGCTTCAGGCAAGGGGGCCAAGGGATCCAGTGATCCCGGAACGACCGAGAGCTGGTCGCTGATGGCCAGCCACTTTTCGAGGGCCAACCGCAGAGGATCGAGCGCGATGGGCGAGATCGGTTCCTGTTCGCCGAATCCCGTGAGAATGGCGATGCGGTGCGAGGTCTTTCCGAGATTGACGAACTCAGCGCGAGCGCGACGGATCGCTTCGGCCAGTTCTTCCACTCGTGACGCGTCACGTTCCGAGGTGAAGTCCGCTTCATTCACGACCGCTCCCCGGCCGTCCCAGATCGTGAACCCCGTCGCCGCATTCCCGTTCACTGCGGGGTCAACAACAACCGCCAGATCGCATTTCGAGTCTGCGATCAGCGAGACAATCCTCGGCGATTCCGAACGATTCGGCTGGCCGACAGCGGGGGCTTCCGCAGCCGCTTTGCGGACCACTTCGACCTTTTCGTCGCCCAGAAACCCGATTTCTATCTGCTTGAAAAGTGCCTGATCGCTCGGCACTCCGTCTCCCAATAGTACCACCCGGGTCGGCTCTTCCCCACGTAGACCCGCTGCAAATGACAGCCCAACAACCCCCTGAATGACACATGCCCACACAATGCATCTCAAGCGACTCATCGGAGACCTCCCCATGCAGTACGGTTGCCCCGCCTGACGTTCACACGGCGGCGACGACTTGGTGTTATATCTGGCAGTTGTTTGGTTTTCACTTGAGTACTCCGGATGGCCTATTCCTTAAAGAAGTGCGGTTGCGAAGCCGGGTTGACGCGGTGGAGGAGGTGCGGAGGGGAGGGGGGAGGACGGGAGGAGGAGGGCGTTCCCCGTTCACCGCGTGAGGGACCAACAGTGACGGCACAGACGCACTGGCATGATTCCGGGTTGCCCGCTAGCCGCAAGGGAGAAGTGAGTCGCACGACAAACACAAAGCCCACCGATTGCAACCGGTGGGCTTTTTTCGCGAGTGATGGATGACCTCCGGATCGCTCGGGTTGCGTCCCCTGCCGATACCCTCCAAGATGAGGCTCATCTCCGCTCCCCACTTCCCGCCACCTGTGCGACCGGGCTTGTTCGATGCTTGCGAAGCTCTTCACCTATTCGCTGTTCGGCATCGATGCCAAGTCGGTCGAGGTCGAGGTGGATATCTCCCCGGCCTCGCTGCCCAAGACTACGCTGGTCGGGTTGGCCGAAGCGGCTGTGAAGGAGAGCATCCCGCGCATCGAGCGGGCGCTGGTCAACAGCGGGTATCACCGGCCCATCGACCGGATTGTGATCAATCTCTCTCCGGCGGATTTGCCGAAGGAGGCCCCGTCGTCGGACCTGCCGATCGCCATCGGCATGCTGGCCGCCAGCGGGCAGGTGAATACCGAACGGTTCGCCCAGTACTCCGTCGTCGGCGAACTGGCCCTCGACGGCAATGTGCGCCCGATCAAGGGTGCCCTTTCGATGGCGCTCCAAGCCCGTCACGAGGGCCGCAAGGGGATCCTTGTCCCGGCTGAGAACGCCCGCGAGGCCGCCGTCGTCGAAGACCTCGATGTCATCCCCGTCGGCAGTCTCGCCGAAGCAATCGGGTTCTTCAGCGGCGAACTTCCCATCGCTCCCACCGTCTTCCGCTGGGAGGACGCGCTCCGCGAATACGGCAGCTACTCGGTCGACTACTCCGATGTGAAGGGCCAGGAGTCCGCCAAACGCGCGGTCACGGTGGCGGCTGCGGGTCGGCACCACCTGCTGATGATCGGCTCACCGGGAACGGGGAAGACCTTACTGGCACAGCGGCTCGGCACGGTGCTGCCGAATCTGTCACCCGAGGAGAGTTTGGAGTCGACTCGCATCTGGAGCGCGGTCGGACGACTCCCCGCCTCGCAGCCGCTGCTGCTGACGCGGCCTTTCCGCTCCCCGCACCATACGATCAGCGAAGCCGGTCTCGTGGGGGGCGGGAGTACGCCGCAACCGGGCGAGATCAGTCTGGCCCACAACGGCGTCTTGTTCCTGGATGAACTCCCCGAGTTCAACCGCCGCACGCTGGAGGTCATGCGGCAACCACTGGAAGACCGCTGCGTGACAATCTCGCGGGCCATCGGGAGCGTGACGTTCCCAGCCAGCTTGATGCTCGTGGCGGCGATGAACCCCTGCCCGTGCGGGTTTCGCGGCGACCCCAAACGCAACTGCAACTGCTCGCCGATGCAGGTCGAACGCTACTTGTCGCGGATCAGCGGGCCACTGCTCGACCGCATCGACATCCACGTCGAGGTGCCGCCGGTCCCGTTCCGCGAGCTGTCGAATGACAAGGTCGGGACCAACAGCCACTCCATGCGGGACAGCGTGATCGGAGCCCGCGAACGCCAGAAGGAGCGGTTCCGCGAGACGCCCGGTGCCCTCAACGGCACGATGTCACCCCGGCAGATTCGCACGGTCTGCAAGCTCGGGGCGGATGCGGAGTCGCTGCTGAAGGCTGCGATGGAAGAGATGGGCCTCACCGCCCGTGCTCACGACAAGATTCTGCGGGTGAGCCGCACGATTGCCGACCTCGACGGGAGCGAGAACATCACCGCTGTGCATTTGAGCGAGGCCATCGGGTATCGCACGCTCGACCGCGTGTACTGGGCCGGGTAGCGGGTTTTCGGTCGACTGAGTCTGTTTCAACGCGGAACGGTGATCATCGTTGAATACGCCAGGAGGCCCGCGCAACGACACCCCGGCAGATTGAACATTCTCGACAAAGCCGGTCACCTTCTCAGACAATCCGTGTCGATACTCCACAACAGGTTTTGCGACTGCTTCGAATGCTGCGTATGATTCGATTCAGGTGTGGTTTCCGGGAAGTGGGTGCTTCTTCTCGCAAGTCCTTGTCACACCGCGTTTTACCCTCCAGGATTGAAGACGACAGGCTCCATCAAGCAACGTTCATCGCTCCACTTCCAAGGGCTCACGCCCCGCCCTCCTCTCGACACGAGGCTACCCATCATGACTACCTTCATCGCTCCTCTCCCGATGGCACCGACTGCCGAGGAGATTGCCGTCGCCACCGATGCCAGTCGGCAGTTGTCCGCTGCGCTCGCGGCGAAACGCACCCTCAAGCGTGGCAAGGGCGGGACTCGCGTCACGCTGCAGTTGACCGACATGGCCGACGGGATTCCGATTCCCGAAAGCGCGGTCGAATTGCTGCAACTGATTCTCGTGGAGATCTCCAAGGGAAACCCCGTCTCGGTGATCCCCGGCAGCGCCGAATTAACGACGCAACAGGCGGCGGACATGCTGAATGTGTCCCGCCCCTACCTGATTGACCTGTTAGAGAAGGAGGAAATTCCGTATCGCAAAGTCGGCACTCACCGCCGAGTGCGGTACGAGGATGTCTGGAATTATAAGGAGCAGATTGATGCGAAGCGGCGGCGCGTGTTGGATGAACTGACGGCAGAGGCCCAGGAACTCGGGATGTATGACTGACGGGTTCGCCCGACCCCGGCAGGGGTCACAGCTATTAGCCGGTGGTGTCGCTGCGCTCAACCCATACGCATCAAGTTAGCCCGTAAACGTGAGCCGCATTGGGGTTGCGAGGAGCTCGGGGTGGCTGGGGTCTTTTTTGCGTTTGTGGATG
>JAYTFV010000292.1:0-14805 GCA_043734065.1 Planctomycetota bacterium | reverse complement strand
GTCAGCGAACTCCGCGAGTATCGCAACAAGTGGGCCCATCAGCAGCAGTTCGACTTCGACGACACCTTTCGCATTCTCGACAGTACGCGGCGATTGCTGGAAGCCGTCAAGGCTCCCAACGTCGAACTGGTCCGCAGCGAGAAGAATGACCTCATCGAGAGCTATGTCGCCGAGCAGGTCAACACCCAGCTGCAGCGGGCCGCCTTCAAGCGGAACAAGTGGTGGGTGGTCATCGTCTACAGCTTCTGCTGCATGATGCTGATGGCCTTCATGTTCATGTACTGGAATAATGCGATGCCGATTGTGATCGCCGCGATCACACTGTTGTTTATCTATCTGATCTACCAGCAGTTCAAACTCGATCCCCCGCTGCTCTATGGTCCGCGAGAATGCAAAAGCTGCCACCGGGTGATCTACCGCCTGATCTGCCCGTACTGCCAGCCGACGAAATAGCGCCGCGTCTAGTGGCGATTGTGCCCGCGGCGGGACGGAGCCGCCGTATGGGCCAGCCGAAGCTGCTGCTCGATCTGGCGGGGCGAACAGTGATTGCCCGAGTGATCGAGGCGTTGCGTGGTGCGGGTATCACGAGGTGCCTGGTCGTGGTCCGTCCGGGTGATGCAGCCCTCATCCAAGAGGTTACGACCGCCGGAGGCGAAGTCGTTCTCCCCGCGACGGCTCCGCCGGACATGCGACAAAGCGTGCAGTGGGCGTTGCGAACAGTCGGGAGTCGGGAGTCGGGAGTCGGGAGCCAGAAGACTCCGCACTCGGTGTCTCCCCCACTCCCCCTCTCCCCCACTCCTTGTCTCTCCCCGACTCCCTGCGACGGCTGGGTACTCATCCCCGCGGATTACCCGACGTTGAACCCCCAGCTCGTGCGGGAACTGATCGCCGCTTGGAGTGCGCGTCCCTCTCAAGTCGCCGTGCCTGTGTATCAGGGCCATCGCGGGCATCCGACGATATTCCCGTGGAGCCTGGCCGAGGAGGTGTTTCGTCTGCCCCCGGATCAGGGACTCAACGCGGTCTTGCGCTCCGATCCGCAGCGCGTCCACGAGGTACTCGTCTCCGACCCAAACGTCCTGGACGACCTCGACACGCCGGAGGATTTGCTGCGTCTGCGTGCGGAACTGGAGTACCGCCCCGTGGGATAGGCTTCCAGCCTGAGCTGTCAGCGGTCAGCCAGAAGGCTCCTCGGAAACGCTGGCTGAAAGCTGATTGGTGAAAGCTGACAGCTCGGGCTTCCAGCCTATCCCACGGTCAATCGAGCGACACCGCCAGAACCTCTTCGGCGGCGGCTTCGACCTCAATGCTCGTCAGTTCGCGCATCCCGTCGGCATACCCGACCAACAGCGACAGATCGCACATCTGGTTCATACGACGCGGGACGCCTTGCGAAATCTCCCAGAACGCCTGATACGCATCGTCCCGAAACATCGACTCCGTCGCGCCCGCGATCCGCAGCCGATGTCCGATGTACTCTCCGGTTTCTTCAGCGGTCAGCGGATCCACCGCCATCCGGACTGCCACGCGCTGATCGAGTCCCGGCACGCGCTCCACGCGGCTCAGCAGTTCCGGACGACCGACCAGAACCAACGACAGCACATCACCCGCGTGCTGCTGCAGGCTCATCAGCAATTGCAGCGTTTCGAAGTGCTGTGGCTGAAGCAGGTGGGCATCGTCCAGGACGATCACGCGGCGTTGTCCCTCGCGGGCCATCGCTTGGAGACAGCTTTCCAGGCTGCGGAGTGTCTGGTCCTGGCTGCCGCGTTGGACTCCCGGGCCAGGACTGGCTCCGAGCCGCATCGCCAGATAGCTGAGCATGTCCGCCGGGGATAATTGGGGGAACACGAGACGCAAAAATGGTCGCAACGGACCATCCAGTTCTTGCTCGATGACGTGCGTCAGGTAGGTCTTCCCGACCCCATGATCGCCGACCAGCACGGCGATCCCCTTGCGATGCTCCAGGGTAAACCGCAGCTTGAGCAACGCCCCCTGATGCGAGCGGGCGGGGTAATAGAACTCCGCGTCGAAATCGCTTTCGAAGGCCGGTCGGTCAAGATGCCAGTATCGTTCGTACATCGTCCGTCCGTCTGCTTTCGGGAAACCTGTCGTGGCTCGGGCGTCCCGCCCGAGTGCTTACCACCCACTGGCGACATGGGCGAGGACGCCCATGCCACACTCTGACTCGCCGCGCCTCAGAGTTCAGTCATCCTCGATGATTCCCAGCAACCAGACCGGTCCGGCATCGGTCGTGCGTTGTGCGGTGATGCCAGCCATCTGTTCCACACGAGTGCGCATCTGGGCGTCCGTGTCGTCTTCCACTGCCACCGCGTGCGTCAGATGGGCGTCGATGTAGCGTTCGCGGCCTTCCACGCGGGTGGTCGTGGCGGGTGCGTCGTCTGCGTCGGCGACGACCTGTTCGATTTCCGTCGCCCCAGTGTGAGCCGCGGTCAGATCGCTGACCTGACCGGATGTCGCAGTGTCCCCGATCTTCGCCACGCGGTAATTATGATAATCGGCACACACATATATTGTGGTTGAGATGAGCAGGACAGCTGCAAAGGCCGCACGCATCGGGCTGAGCCGGATCGTGTGGGTGAGTTCATGAATGATGTGGTAGGCCATCCTTGCCTCCCGTCGGAATCGTTCCGGCGCAATGGGGAACGCGGGGCGTGAAACACCCCTGCATCAGGTATCGGTCGATTGTCCCCTGCGGGTTGAGAGTAATTTGAGGATTCTACGGGCGAGCGGAGGCATCGGGACCGATCGAGCGCTGATAGAAATCGTCCGGCGCGGTCGTCAGAGTCTGATACTCGGAGAACACGTAACCTTGATGCGGCACTCCCGCCAGTTCCAGAAAGTTCGACAGCAACCGATGTCCCCCGGAGGTCAGGACCGATTCCGGGTGGAACTGCACGCCCCAGATCGGGAGCTGGAAGTGTTCGATCCCCATCACGACACCGTCGTCGGTCCGGGCCGTAACTTGCAACGGGGACACAACCTCGTCCACGACGAGCGAGTGGTAACGCATCGCCCGCAACGGCTGGGGCAGGCCCGCGAACAGCCCCTGGCCGGTATGCTGCACGAGCGAGGTGCGACCGTGCATGGGTTGGTCGGCCCGGCGGAGTCTAGCTCCGAAAGCCAGGCCGATCGCCTGATGCCCCAGACAGACGCCGAGGAGGGGAATCTCGCCGCCCAGTTCGCGGATCACTTCGAGCGTGATCCCCGCCTCATGCGGAGTACATGGCCCGGGAGAGAGGACGATGGCCTGCGGCTTCAGGCGGCGAATCGCCTCCACCGAAGTCGCATCATTCCGGACGACCAGCGTCTCGGTCCCCAGTTCCTCGAAGTACCGGGCCAGGTTGTGGACGAAGCTGTCGTAGTTGTCAAGGAGGAGGATCACTGTGGCTCCTCCCAGACGCGGAGCATGCCGGCGGCCTTGTGGAGGGTCTCGTGGTACTCGGCTTCGGGTTCGGATTGCACGGTGATGCCGCCGCCGACGGAGCACTGCACCCAGCCTCGCCGGACCACAAATGTGCGGATCAGGATGTTGCTGTCGCACCGCCCATCGAACCCGACGTAGAACAGCGAACCGCAATACGGCCCGCGCGCGACCTGTTCCAACTCGGCAATGATCTCCATCGCGCGGACCTTCGGGGCCCCGGTGATCGACCCGCCGGGGAACGTCGCTCGGAGCAAGTCCCACGCATCGTGGCCCAGCTTGAGTTGCCCTTGCACGACAGAGACCAAGTGCTGCACGGTCTCGTAATTCTCGACCGCGCACAACTGAGGCACGCGAATCGAACCCGGACGGCAGACTCGTGACAGATCGTTCCGCAGCAGGTCGACGATCATCACGTTTTCGGCTTTGTCCTTCTCGCTCTCTCGCAGTTCGTCCGCCGTGAACAGATCGATCTCCGGGTGATTGCGGCGACGGCGCGTGCCCTTAATCGGACGAGTTTCCGCGATGCCATTCTCATCGAGCTGGATAAACCGTTCGGGCGAGGCACTGAGGACCGCCCAGTCGTCGCGAAAGAAACACCCCGCGAACGGAGCCGGATTGCGCTGCCGCAACCTTTGGTATAGAGCCAGCGGAGGTTCGTCACTCGGGTACATGAGCCGCTGGGCGAGGTTCGCCTGAAAGATGTCCCCCGCGCGGATGTACTCGATCACCCGCTCGACGGCTGTGAGGTAACTCGCGCGACTGAAGTTGCTGAGTAGCCCTGCTGGACCCGGAGCCGGATAAAACGGTGCCGTCAGCTCTCTGTAGCCACGCTCGCCAGAGCGTGGGCGAACGTCCAACAAACTCTCGCCTGGCTCCATCGACCGTGACTCAATCGCTCGCATCACTTGCTCCGCTCGCTCTCTGGCTTGCCGCTCGCGCCGACCCGGCTCCGTCTCGGGAAACCCCTGCGAGATCACCCAGCATCGATTCTCCAAGTGGTCCCAGGCCAGCACCCAGTCATACAGCCCCACCGCCAGATGCGGAATCTCCAACTCATCATGCGGCACCTCTGGCAGGTTCTCGAAACACCGTCCGAGCTCGTATGACAAGATGCCCGCAGCCCCGCCCTGAAACGGTGGCAGCTCGGGTCGGGATTCTGTCGGAAAGGTCGCCAGTGCCGCTCGTATCTCAGCAAACGGCTCGATCCCCAGTCGAGCCTTGGCCAGTTCAAATGTCCGAAACGGGTCCGCAGTCAGGTAGCTATAGCGACCCAACTGCGGCGAAGTCTTCGCGCTGTCGAAGACGACCAACCCCGGCCAGTCGGCGAAGAGCGGCAGCAGATCGTCCAGTGACGGAACGGACTCAAGCTCATAGGCGATCATGATCCCGCCTCCGCGTCCTCTTCATTCAGAGGAGTCGCCTGAACTGCCTTGTGTCGCCTCTCCAACGCACTCGTCTCGGCCCGTGTCAGCAACCCCCAGTTGAGGGCCTCATCCTGCTGATACTGCTTCCCCAGCGTGAGCGCCGTCATCGCCTTGGCCATCTCATACCCGAGATAGAACGCATGCGACGCCGACAGCTTCGTGTTCGCCTTCGCCATCTGGTCGAACACCTCGAACGCATCCGCCCCCCGCCAGTACCCGTCGCGGTTCATCACATGCAACTGGCCCCGCTCGGCAAAGATGCGGTAGTTCGGGTCTTTGATTTGTGCGGCCAGCGCGGCCAGCGGCGCCTCGCCATACTCCTTGAGTTTCGAGTCCCTGAGCATCACCAGCGAGGAGTCGATGTGCTTGGCGATCGTGCCGTTCTCGATGGCGAAGTGCATCACCCGCCGAGCGATATTGAACTCCCGCACCGCCGACTGGCACCAGTTCGCGACCTCCGTGGTCAGCACCGAAGTGACTCCCAACTCGCCGCAGATCCCCGCGAGTAAGAGGCTCGCCCCGGCTGTGTCGGCCTCAGCCAGTTCGGTCACATTGCCGATCCCCATCAGGACCGGAATCTCCGGCCAGCGTCGCCGGGCTTCCGCGTACCGCTCCAGTGAAGCCGCGAACCCGACGCCCACCGGGTCCAGGATCGGATCGATGCGGAACTTCTTGTTCACCGACCGAAACACATCAATCGTCGGTTGCAGGCTCTCCAACGACCGCGACTCGTCTGGGATCACCACGAACTCCGCTGGCACATCGACCGCCCAGTCGAGGTTGGTCGCGTTCGCGCTCAGCACCAACTCCGCCCCGGCCTCGACAGCTGCGGTCACTTCGTGGCGATCAAAGCTGTCGATCGAGACGCGGAACCCTTCGCGGACGAGGGCCGCGACCGCCGCTCCCGCTCGGTCCCAACGCTCGCCGGGGATGCACCCAACATCAATCAAGTCGGCCCCCGAGCCGCGATAGTGTTCAGCCATCCGCAGTATTGGATCGAGGCCCAAACGTGGCGCATGATTGATCTCCGCCAGGATCTCGATGTCATACCGTTCCAAGCTGGCCGGTTTGCGTTTGCCCAGTCCGAAGAACTCCGGCAGGTCCAAGATATCCTTCGGCCCCCGTTCGAACGGCACTCCATATCGCGCACTCAAAACCGCCAGCTCCCCCTGACAATACCCCGGCAACAACACCCGCTCGCACCGCCACTCCACCCGCCACTCCAGCTTCCGCTCGACCCATGTCGTGTGCAGCAGCGCCGCCACCGTGATCGGCAGCACATGCACCTCCAAGTCCACCGGCGCACACGCCGACACCTGAGCTGCGGTCTGCCTCACCACAGCCTCAGCCAGTCTTCCCGTCAGCAGGAGTACCCGTTCGCGCTGGTCCATGCGGACATTGTGTCAGGTCGGGGAACGGCTCGCGAATGTGTGGTCGCTGGGCCTGTCTCGCAACGCAGCGGCATCCCGAATTTCGCGAAACCGACCGTTTGCATTACCACCGCAGCCTCCCCAAGTCTATCATGTACGTGAGTGTGACGCCGCCGCCCGGACGATGCAGGATCAGGTGTTGATTCGGTTGGGGTGGGGAGTGGCATACCGATTTGACCGGAAACCCGTATTCGTGCCCTCGGGCGGATGCGGGAGTTGATTCTGGTTCTTACCAAGCGTGACCCGACCGATGAGTGGTTCGATTGACAACCTGCTGCCCGTCGTGTCGATCGATGCGGCGACTTGCACGAAAGAGCCTGCTCAGATGGGGCACTCGCACGGGGAGGGCTGCTGCTCGCATCCGCCGGTGGAGGGGGCTGCTCCAGTCTCCTCGGCCTGTTCGCAACTCCCCCCGGGAGCCGAACTGCTCAACGCCGACGAGGAGCAGATGATCGAGGCTCTGCGTAGCGTCATCGACCCCGAGTTGTTCATCAACATCGTCGACCTGGGCCTCGTCTACACCATTACTCAGGGGGACGAGGGCAAAGTCCACGTCGAGATGACCCTCACCAGCCCCAGCTGCCCCGCCGGTCCGCAGATCGTGCATCAGGCGAAGACGGCCCTGGAGCAACTCCCCGGCGTGACCGAGGCCAAGATCCGCCTCGTGATGTCGCCGCCGTGGACCCCGGCCCGGATGACGGACGATGCCCGCGACAAGCTCGGGATCTTTTAATGTGGCACGACGCTCCGCTTCGTGAGTGACGACGCGGAGCGTCGTGCCATATTCCTGTACTTGCAGCCCGCATGCCAGCGAATGTATCTTTCCGCAAGTGAGTCCGCGCAGCGCGGAGGAATCGGAGTTCAGCCAGGAGGGTCCGCAGCATGTCGTGGCATCAACAGTGGGCACCCTACGTTTCTGTCGGCAACAAGATCGCCAAGGGGCACGCCGCCGCTAAGAAGCTGGCCGCGAAAGAAGGCCGCTCGGCCAGTCCCGTCAAACTGGATGGGAATAAGATCGCCAAGACGTTCTGGGGCCTGAAGTGGTGCGAGAATCTGGAGCGGTATCAAGATATCTCCAACCGCTTGCCGCGCGGGGCGACCTATGTTCGCAATGGCTCAGTGGCCGACTTGGTGATTGAGCCGGGACGGGTCCGCGCGATCGTCGGGGGCTCGGAAGCCTACACCATCAAGATTGAGATCCAGACCCTCAAGCCCGCTGTGTGGAAGGCCATCGGCCAGGACTGTGCCCAGTCGATCGACTCGCTTCTCGATCTGCTCCAGGGACGCTTCAACGAAGGGGTCATGCAGCGTTTGACCCAGGCCGACGGCGGGCTGTTCCCCCACACCAATGAAATTAAAATGAGCTGTAGTTGTCCCGACTATGCCACGGTGTGCAAGCATGTGGCAGCGGTGTTCTACGGAGTGGCGGCCCGGCTCGACACGCAGCCGGAGCTATTGTTCAAGCTGCGGAATGTCGATCACTTGGAGCTGATCCGTCAGGCGACGACAGCGGCGAACCTGGATCAGGCATTCCGCACAGGCGACGGGGCGACGCTGTCGGACGGTGACTTGGGCGACATCTTCGGGATCGAGATGGAGTCGGCCAGCCCGCGCGCTGGCAAGTCGGCGAAGCGAACGACTGCGGCGGCTCGAAAAAAATCCGCCCCGCCGTCCGCACCGGTCCCTGTGCCGGAACCAGTGGCCGCCGTCTCACCGAAGCGCGTGCGCAGCGTCACCAAGCCGGTCGTTACTCCGCCGGCCGCTTCGACGCCCAAGACCCGGACTGCCAGGGCCGAAGTAACGACGGTCAGGACCTCAGCCGGGAAGACCTCAGCCAGGGTGAAACCGACCGCAACCAAACCGTCGGCGAAGCGGAAGTCGACGGCCACCCCGCTGAAGCCCAGTGTGATACTCCCCACCGCCCAAGCGGCCCCGGCCTCCAAGCCCAAAATCCGAAAAGCCGCCCAGACCCCGCCCGTGCAGCAGAGCGTCCCGAAGAAGACGACCGGCACCACTCCCGGCAAGAAGATCCGTACGTCCAAACCCAAGCCGTAACGACGTGGGATTCTGATGTCTGGGATCCCCACTGTGCGATGTCCGCTCTGTCGCAGCGAGTGACAGCGGCCTCCCTACATCACCGAGAAGTAGTTCGACACCGCGAAGTCGAACGACGCCTTGGTGACGTTCTTTGGTCCCTTGGTATAGGTCATGTAGTTCCGACACTGTTGCAGCAGGTCGCGCGGCTGGCAGTTGCGGAACGGACGCTTCACGGCCAGGTAATGCTTCTCGATCAAGTAATCCACCGCCTCCATATCGAGGATCAAGCCGCACTTGGGGGCCATGATCTCGAACAGCTTGCGGAAGTGTTCCTGCGAGGGGTCCGGCACCATGATCTTGTACGGAATACGACGCAAGAATGCGCCGTCGACGAGGTTCTTTGGCTCCAGGTTGGTCGAGAAGATAATGAGCTGATCGAAGGGGACTTGGATCTTCTTTCCGCTGGGGAGATTGAGATAGTCGTACCGCTTTTCGAGGGGCACGATCCAGCGGTTGAGCAGCACGGAGACCGGCATCGTCTGGCGCCCGAAGTCGTCGATGCAGAACGTGCCGCAGTTGGCTTTGAGTTGCAGCGGGGCCTCGCAGATTTTGGTGAACGGGTTCTGCGTGATCTCCAGTTCGGACATCGTGAGTTCCCCTCCGGCCACCACCGTCGGACGCACGATCTGCACCCAGCGGGGGTCGACGCCCGAGAGGTCGAACAGTCCCTCGGAGACATCGTAGGGAATCTCCTCATGCACCCCCGGATCGAACAGCCGCAAGATCTCTCCATCGATCCCCAGCGTGCGGGGAATCCAGATCGTCGAGCCGAAGCACTTCGTGATGCGTTCGGCGATGCTGGTTTTGCCGTTGCCGGGCTCACCGAACAGGAACATCCCGCGTCCCGAGTTGATCGCCGGACCGAGCCGCTCGAACATGGCCTCGGAGATCAGCAGGTCCGAGAAGGCCCGTGTGAGATCCTCTTCGGTCACTGACTGGTTGGCGATCGTCTGGGCCTTCATAGCCTTCAGATAGTCATTGAGTACCACCGGGGCTGCCCCGTTGTAGCCGCATTCGTCCGTGTAGCGACGGGCCCGTTCCCGCCCCAGATCGACAATGGCGAAGTGGTAGTCCCCCATTTCAGCGGCACCCTTGTAGGTGACGAGCGCATCCTTCTTCCACTGCTTCATCAGCGGTTCGATGATCTGATACGGGAGCTTGACCTGGGCGCAGATTTCGCGTCCCGTCGCGGAGCCTTTCTGGAGCAGGAACTTGAGGACTAGGCGTTCGATTTCTTCCTCGGTCAGGCCGGTCTCTTCGACCGTGGTGGGCACGTGCGGCAGGAACCCCTGCTTCACATCGGATGACCCGCCGAGCAGGCTCTCGACCCGCTCGAACAGGGCTTCCAGATGACTCGCTCCGCGAATCTCGCCGGTGGCGGCATTCAGAGTCTTGATATCGTCGGGAAGAGGTTCCTGTACTTCCCTCTTCGGAATGTTTTCCATCGCGGGGGCCGGAAGTGGCGACGGGAGTTTGACCTCTCGGGTCGGAGGGGGACTCTTCGACTCCTCCGGCGGACGCGTGGGAACGGCGGGCTTGGCCGCCGGGGTCAGCAGACTCTTGAGCCGGGCGAGTCCCTGCTCGGTCGGAGCCGAGGTGGCGGCATTTCGGCCACTCGCCACCGACTCGTCGGACATTCGCAAAGATGCGGGCAATGGCTCGCCGATCCCGACTCCCCGCAACTGGGCAATCAATTCCGAAGGAGACATCTTGGTAGGAACAGATGACATGCGGACAGCCTCTCATGGTAACCGAGCCGGGGTGGCTCGGAGACGCGGAGGCCCATGGCCCAAGTGGCCGGAACGCTCCTCATGAAAGCTAGGTCGCATTTCGCATGTGGTCAAATGGCAACATGCGATTGGCGTAGATGTACCCTCCCGCGCAGGCGTTACTGGAGGCAGAACCGGATCTCGATCTGCACTTCGCCTGCGGCACCTTCGCCGGGTGCCACTCAACGCCGTTAACCCTTTTTTCTGAGGCAGATTGGCTATCGCGTTCTTTTCTCTGTCCGAATTCGCAACCGCGATTCAGAGAGAAAGATCGAAATGGCTTGGAAAACAAGGGATTCAAAAGGGTTAACGGCACCGGGTGCCACTGGCGAGGGCTTTGACTCGCCAGTGCTCAGACGCCTGACCCGGCTTAGCAGAATTCGTAAGAATTCTGCCGTGTAGAACATGATTCCATTTCAATTCGGAAGAAGTCTTACGACTTCTGCTACAGGTCGATCAAGGATGCCCTGATCCTACGCTGCTGCAATGTGGACGGACCCGAAACATGATCCACCACGGCTAATCCTTGGGCTGGAGTTAATCCACTCCACGAGCTCCTTCATCCGCCGGTCATCCGCCAGATACACCTGTGGGGTCAAGACAATCGTCACGGTCCCATCCGCTTGCCGCGTGCGGTCAGGGTCATAGAGTAGCTTTAGGTCGGGAGCGAATTGTGTCACGGCTTGGATCAACTCCATCGCCAGTTGGAACGCCGCCTCCTTCGAGGCACACTCCTTCAGGTCCATTACGATCTCAATCGACTTCGGCTCGATCATATCGAGAACGAAGCTGCCGTGATCCACGGCTGCGGAGCGCGGCGGTTGGGAGGGGCGGGCGTCGAACTCTGGATCGACATCCCAGGCGGAGCAGTCCATTTCGATTGGACCAACGTGAATACAGGCAGCAGGAACGATCCGCCCAGCGGATGGTTCGCGGTTGTCGGAAGGTTCGTGTGACACGATCGGCTCCTCACAGGGATTTGGAGAGTACGCGGATTTCCGCCCGCTCGCCCGGAAGTTCCGTGCGCTGGGTTGGCTCGTTGCGATCCTCGGCCACGAGGAAGAACTCGTACAACCCCGGAATCCTCATCGACAGTTTTCGGACGGAAAATCGCAATTTCGCGACCGACACCCCGCGAGTTTCGGCCGTGAATCCGATCTCTGCGAACGAACTCACGCCGACGTTTCGCGGGGCACGATCATCCACACTGTGCCAAACCTCCATGTGGACCCGAGTGATCCCCAGTCCCCCAGAGACCGCGACGTAGACATCCAAGTCGACTCGGGCATCCGGTTGATCGATGGCAGTGAGTGGTTCAGTCAATCGGAACTGCCGATCCGCCCCCTTGCCGGTCAGTTCGACCTTGAGGCACGGGATCAGCTTCCGCACGAACGGGACGACGGGGGTCGACACGAGATGGCCCTCTCGGAGAATTCTATCACGGGGCGGGGACGGGAGTGTGGGAAATCTGAGACGGCGGTTCAATGTCAGGTCGGAATCGGGGGCGATGGGGCGATGGGACGTTTTCTGGCCGATCGCCCACGTTCTGGCGAACGTGGCTACAAGCTGCGAATGACCGCCAGGATCTTCTCCAGATCGTTCTCCACCGGAATCGGAGCGTTCTGGTACATGCAGTGGTCGACGCCCGATTTGGCGAGCTTCTGGGCCTCGTCGGTCTCGCGGGCGTGGTAGCCCACTGTGGCGGTCGGGTCTTTGAGTTGGTGGCCGGTGAGGATGCACACGACGCGGTCGCTGGGAGCGATGACCCCTTGCTGGCGGAGGAGTTTTGCACCGGCCACGCTCGCCGCACTGGCCGGCTCACAGCCGAAGCCACCGGCACCGACCTTGGCCTTGGCATCCATGATCTCGGCGTCGCTGACCTCGCGGACGACGCCGTCACAGGCATCGAGCGCTCGCAGGCACTTCTTGAGGTTCACCGGGCGATTGATCTCAATCGCGCTCGCCAAGGTATTCGCCCGGCGGTTCTGCTGGTCCATGTCGGCATAAAACTTGTCGATGAGGACTTGATCCGGTCGACCGTTGTTCCACCGCAGATTGTGATTCTGATACAGGTTATGCAGCGTGTTGGCCCCCGCAGCATTGATGACGGCCAGACGCGGGATGCGGTCGATCAGGCCCAGCTGCTTGAGTTCGGTGAACGCCTTGCCGAACGCACTCGAGTTCCCCAGGTTCCCGCCCGGCACGACGATCCAGTCGGGCACCTCCCAACCGAGGCCTTCCAGCACCCGGTACATGATCGTCTTCTGTCCTTCGAGGCGGAATGGGTTGACGCTGTTGCACAGGTAAATTCCGGCCTGCTGCGAGACGAGCCGCACCTTCTCCAGGGCGTCATCAAAGTCCCCCTGAATTTGGAGCGTGACCGCTCCGTAGTCGAGGGCCTGCGACAGCTTGCCGTACGCGATCTTCCCACTGCCGACGAACACGATGACTTTGAACAGTCCCGTCACGCCGCCATAGATCGCCAGCGAGGCACTCGTGTTCCCCGTCGACGCACAGGCCGCGACCTTGGCCCCGACCATCCGGGCGTGCGTACTCGCGGCGGTCATGCCGTTGTCTTTGAAGCTGCCGCTGGGGTTCAGACCCTCGTACTGGAGGTGGCAACGTCCGGGGTTCAATCCGACGTACTTGGCGATGAAGTCGGTCTTCTGCAGGTACGTCTGCCCCTCGCCAATAGTGACGATCTGGTTGTCGGGGGCGAACGGCAACAGCTTGCGGAACCGCCAGACCCCGCTGTAGTCGAGCGGGTCGAGCCGGTTCGACCACGCCGCCTCGAATTCTCGCAAACTCGACGGGACCGGCAGCTTGTCCCACTCGTACTCGATGTCGAGCAGTTCGTGACTGACCGGGCAGGTGGTCAGCGTCTCATCGACCCCGTACGTGCTGTCGCAGTCGGGCGCGATGCTGGTCTGAAAGGCGAAATCGGCTGTGGCGGAAATGAGACTCTCCTCGCGGGTCTGCGTGCGGCGGGACAGAGTCCAACGACGCGAACGGAGGGACCATTGTCGGGACTCCGGTGATGCGCGGCAATCAAGACATCGGGAATTGGCGGTACACAACGCAGCAGACGCCCGGAGCCTCAGCCTCCGGACTCATTTCGTTCGTCGTCAGAGTCCGGGGGCTGACGCCGCCCGGCTCGCCGGTGTGTGATTGGGGGCGGGCTGAGCCTGCCGGACTGGCCGCTCATGCGAATAAACTCAATGACCAAGTGGAAATCGGTGGATCAATAAGGCGAGCGGACAGAGACAGCCGACGGGGTAGGACGGCCTTTCCAGGCCGTCCTCTTGCATTTCTCGCGGCGAGACGGCCTGGAAAGGCCGTCTTACGGGGATACGATGACAGACCGCTCGCCTTACCGCACCACGCTCGGTGAATCGAGGACGCTCACCTTCGTCGGCCCCTGCGGACTTTGCGTCAGCGAGACCAGACACCCCTCCGACTGGCCCGGCGAGCCCGCGTAGTGGAACTGCACGAAGCGGTTGCCGTTCTTCAGTTGGCGGACCATCTTCAGGTCGCGGCGCGTGATCACGCCGGCTTCCGGATGCAACTCCCTCAGCTTGCGCGTGGCTGCCTCCGCTTGCAGGTCGGCGATCGCGCCGCCGCCCAGCAGGGCCACAGCGGCGATGTTTTGCAGGCGAGATTGGGCGGTGGCGACGTTCTGGACCTCGGTGACATCGGGGAACCGCGTGGTGAGGATTGAGACCGCCGGGCAGGCGACAGAGTGCCACTGCTTGCCGACGAGCAGTCCGACCTCGGTCCGGGCGGCTCCCTGGATGTCGGCGGTGAGTTGCTGCTGCTCGCTGGCGGCTTCCAGCGACTCGCGGATACCCTCGGTGGTGAGGGACGGAATCCGGCAGTCCCCGGCCAGCAGTTGGTGCAGCTCCTGCATCTCGTCGGCGGTGAGACGGTCGGTCCGTGAGACTTGTTCCGGGTCTTGGCGGGTGCCGCCCCGTTCGAGGGCCTGGACCCGGCCATTTGACCAGACCTCGACCACCGGGGTGCGGGTGCCGTCCGGTTCGAGGAAGGTCAGCGACGCCACCCGAACCGGGACCGGGGTCTTCGGTTCGACGGCCTGTGCCGAAGCAACGATCAGCATGCAGAGGCCAAGTAATGCGAAGCGGATGCGTCCGTCCATGGAGGCTCTCGTGGGGAGGATCGGCGGAATGTGGCACGACGCTCCGCTTCGTGATTGACGACGCGGAGCGTCGTCCCACAATGGTCACAATTCACTCTTGAGTAGTCATCGGCAACCGCAGACACTGCGATCGGCGAAATCTGCCCCGAGCGAAGACGCAGAGTGTATCTGATCCGGCCCGAACGCCTCAACCTGAATGTGCGGCATGCCTCATCTCCCTCAATCACCCAAGCCGCCCCAGTCTGACAGTTTTCCCAGCTTCTGGGTCGCCTGGACGGTGGCGCTGCTGCTAATCGTGGGGTTTGAGGCGGCTCGGTGGGGGAATTCCGAAACGCGGATCGAGGCTTTGACTCAGTGGCTCTGCGGGCCACAGGCGGACTGGTTGCCATTTCTCCCGATCTTCTTGGCCGGGTTGGTGTTTTGGAAGTCGGGAGTCGGGAGGCGGGGTGCGGGAGCCAGAGGGTGGAGTCGGGGGTCGGGAGTCGGGAGT
>JAYTFV010000291.1:0-3185 GCA_043734065.1 Planctomycetota bacterium | reverse complement strand
CATACAATTCACTCTTGAGCCAGAAGGGTTCTGCCATGCTGCTGAGAAGTCTTCCACTAATTCCGCTGTGCCTGGTCGCACTGGCCTGCTTCTCTGTGGCCGAGGAGAAGGAAACCGCCTCCCAGGAAAAAGCCCAAAAACCTGTCTTGATGCGACACCTGAAGTTCGACCCCACGCTGCCACAGACTGGACTGTTCGAGGCCATGGACGAGGGGAAGGTCTCCGTCCGTCTCGTCGCCAAGAGTGAGTTCGACGGACACCTGCTCGTCGAGAACAAGACCGAAGCCCCCCTTTCCATCCAGATGCCCGAAGCCTTCGTCGGCGTGCAGGTGCTGGCCCAGTTCGGAGCAGGCGCGGGAGCAGGTGCGGGCGCTGGTGCGGGGCAGAACCAGAACGGACAAAACCAGGCCACCGGCGGGGGCGGGGCGGGGGCGAATGGAAATGCAACGAATGGTCCTGCCGGAAAAAATGTCGGCAACGGCATATTCTCCATTCCTGTCGCCACGGTCGCCAAAGTTCCGGTCCACATGGTCTGCCTGGAGCACGGGAAGAAGACTCCCAGTCAGTTGTTGCACTATACGGTCACGCGGCCTGAGAAGTTCACCTCCGATCCCCGAGTGCATGAGCTCTGCAAGATGGTTGGAACCGGGGATCTCGAGCGAGCGGCGGCTCAGGCGGCGGCTTGGCACATCGCCAACAATCTGTCTTGGGAACAACTGGCCAACAAGATGTACAACAACGTCGGTTCGCCCGATACGCCGTACTTCACTGCCGATGAGTTGGAGACCGCTCAAGACATCGTGGCCGATACCGATCGTCGCGTGGCCGAGTTGAAGGAAAGTGGAGCGATCGCGGGAGCCAAGGCCACGCCCCCCTCTTCGTCAACAGCCAAGCCGTAGGCCAACACCGGGTCACTCTGATTTCATACCTAGCCCCCCGTCGCGTCACGGCACCGGGGGGTTTGTTGTTTTGATGTGGTGTCAATGATCTTTCTGCCCGTCACCGAGCCCCGTCGCCGATGCTACTTTCCGTCCCCCGCAGACCGAACCACCGCAGCCGGACGGCGACGCACAAACAGCATCGCACAGGCTCCCGCAGCTGCGGCCAGAATCATCCACAGTTTGGATTCTGGCTGTGAGGGAGAGGGTTCCTGAATGTCCGTGGCAAAGGTATCGGCGACATCCGTACTCGGGGAGTCCTGAATCACAGGTTCCGGAGGAGGGAGGGGAGCGACCAGCAACGGCGGTCGGTCGGTCGCGACATCGTTGAGGTTTTGATTCCGCCAGTTCTCGGCGACCGCCAGAGGTTTCGGAACCTTCGGTTGTTTTTCCTCGGAGGTCAGCGTCCCCACGGGAGTGACAGACTTCGCGGAGAATTGACCAGGCACCAGGTCAGAGATCGGAGCCGCGGGTGTCGTCCCGGTCTCGATGCCTGCCAACTTGTGGTTCCCCACGGTCTGGGCGGGCAGGCGACCCTCTTTCGCAGTGGCGATGCCGGTCGTCGTGTCCTCTTCCGAACGGCCCGGATCGTGCGGCTGCTTCCGGGAATTTCGCCACTCCGGTTTCGAGGGCGGAAACGCCGGGTTGTCACGTGCCCCGCGAGACGATGGACCCGGCTTGATCCGCATCTGCGGCTTCGACGGGGACTTCGTGGCGGACTCCTGCGACGGGTTGTTGACCAACTCCAACGTCGCAGACTCATCGTCGGGATGGCCCTGGACCTCTTGGATTTGGTCCGTCGACCACTCCTCGGGTCGGGTCGACTGCTTCGGACGCGAACGCCTCTGGGCCTCGGTCTGGCGAGAGACGGGCTGGGCCGCTGTGCGCGACTTCACCTCGTTCGGAGGATCGACATCGCCCTGCGTACTCGCCTGTTGAATCTCCTCGCTGCGGACTTTCATCAAGATCGACCGCACGATGTCCGCCGGTTGCTCTTCGCCAGAGACAAAGTACAAATCCTCGCTGTCGGCGATCCGCTGGGCGAGTTGAGACACGCGATAAGCGGATCGGAATTCTCCCTTGTTGACGAGCGATTTGGCTTGTGTGAGGAGCGTCCGGACGCGGGCTTTCGCTTCGATTTGCTGGGGATCGTCCTGCGGCGGTTGTGGCTCAGCAGGTGACTTCGACTTGGTCTTCTTGGGGACAACTGTCACACGAGTGGGCGGATCGGAAGTCTCCGAAGCTGCCTCGATATCGTCCCGAGGCCCGGTCGCCGAGGGGCGGACGGCTGCTGTGGAACGAGTATTCGTCGGGGCCTTTTTGGACCAGGGATGCTCGCTGATGCCATCGAAACTCGCCCGGCCGGGACGAGTCTTGGGGTTCTCGGAGAGGGTGTTCTGGGCAACCGGCCCCCCCTTCTTGATCGCTGGTTTCTTCACGCGGACAGTGGCCTCTTCACCTTCATCAAAGAGACCCGAGGCCGCGGGGCCACGCTTCAACGATTCCGACAGCGGCTCCGCGGTGTCGACGACCCCTTCTTGTTCGTCAGACACCGGCTGCACCCGGCGGTCCTGGGGATCGCCGGTCCAGCCAGCGTTCTTCAGATTGCTGTCATTCAGTGGAGCCCGGCCTGGGCCTGTGTTCGCGATGGCCACGGACTCTGACTGGTCACCCCGGTCCCGCGATGCAGTCGACTGCGGGGACGAAGAACGCTCGTCACTCGCCGAAGCCCAACGATCGTTCAACTTCAGAACCCCCGTCTCCTTCCGGTTCCGATCCGAAACATGACGTTCCGCTTCGATCGCTTCGCGACCGGCAGTGTCTGACAAATTCGACGACAAATCACGTGTTCCACGAGTGCATCCGCACAACGCGAACCCGGACAGGCACGTCATCGCCACAGCTGAAAACCAACGATTTCGATCACGCAATGTAGTGCGCATGGACACGTCCCCCCAGACGTATAGACTCTCTGTCTTCTCGTCGTATCGTCCTGTGGGGTTCTTCAACGTGAAACGATTCTTCAGGGGCTGCCGATTTTTCAGAGGCTAACGCCTCGTTTGGTCGTAGGAGTTCTCACCACCCTGCTCAAGTGTGTGCGTCTGGATTGTCGGCGAGAGGCTTGTGCGAGTTGGCGGGCGGCGCGCTGGGCGGGCGACGCCAGTGCTGTGAACACGATGGAGGTCAATCCGTTCGGCGTGGGGCCCGTTTCCGACAGGCCCACTGCCCGGCGAGTCTCTTCGACAA
>JAYTFV010000290.1:0-5826 GCA_043734065.1 Planctomycetota bacterium | reverse complement strand
GACGACTCTTGTTTCTCGAACGGTGCTTACGTCCCCCGCTCGCTGCCTCCCCTCCTGCTCCCCTCTCCCAGGGGGAGAGGGGAGCAGGAAGGGGAGCAGGAGCGGAGGGGAGGAGGGGCGGAGGAAGACGAGGGGCGGCGTCTTTTGTTGGGGCGGTCGGTGTATGTGCTGGTGCTGGCGGCGGACAAGGTGCCGGGGACGAAGGTCGTCGACCCGCATGCGTGGGACGAGACGGGGAACAACCTGCCGTACTGGCTGAAGATGCTGCACCACCACGCGGGGCCGGATGCTCCGGTGGTGATCGCCATCACGCGCTGCGACACGGACGGTGGGAAGCGGCCGCAGGGGCAACGCCCGGTGGATCAGCCGGTGGAACTGGTGGTTCGCGACGTAGGACGGCCTTTCCAGGCCGTCCCTGGCGAACCGGGCGGCGTCAGCCCCCGAACCGACCGGCGTGCCGCCGCGAAGAATCCGGGGCCTGACTGCACCCGGCTCGCCGATGCGGAAGAGGGACGGGCAGGATTGCCCATCCTACGGGCCGGACGGGCCGATGGGCCCGTCCTACGGACGATTGTGGCCACCCAGTTGCGGCCCGAGGAATTCCGGCCGTTTGGGGTGAATGTGGTCGCGGTGGTCGATGGCCTCTCCGCGACAAAGGGGAAAAACGCCGCTGAGAAGCAGCGACTGCTGGCGGCGAACCAGCAACTGGAGGAGGCGATCACAGCGGCCTTGAAAGTCATCGAGAAGCCTCTGTCGGCTGCGGTGCCGCCGAAGATTGTGACGCTGATCCAGGCCGTTGAGCCGGAACTCCGCCCGCTGCCGTACCTCAACTTCACTCACTTTCAGAAGCTGTGCCAGAAGTGCGAGATCGGCAGCGAGGACGACCTGCCCGGCGTGCTGAATTCTCTGCAACAGAGCAGCTTGCGGATCCTCGACGGGCTGGGGGTGTTGTTCTTTTTTGGGAAGACCGATCATGAACAGCAGATGCTCGCCGCGAAGAACAAGGACTACTGGACACGGATGGCTCCGGGTCGCGAGCGGTTCGAACGGTTGCAGCCCGGCTCGCTGCTGAAGCAGACGCTGTTAAATCCGCGCTGGATCAAGAAGGCCGCCTATGAAATCGCGGAGGCGTCGACCCGCCATGTGGAGTTTCAGGAGCAAGCGTTCAAGGAATACGTCCAGCGCGCCCATGAGTTGGTGACTGGGAAGGCTTCCACTTCCGTTCATCCCAACGACCTGTTGCTGGTCCAGGAGTTTATGAAGCTCTCCGGACTGTGCTGGGAGGTGGACGGGACGTTCCATTTCCCGCGTGGTTACATGGCGAATGAACTCCAGCGGATCGACGATTGGCCACTGACGACGCTGCGTTGGGGTTTCCTGCCGGAATCGGCGTTTTTCCAGTTTGTGGTCGACATGCGTTCGAATCCATTGTACGACCTGACGGGGATCGAGCAGTGGCGGCACGCGGTGAAGGTCGACCTGGAGGGCATCACCCTGGCCGTGACGGCGCGTGTGGCGAGCGACACGCTGGAAATCCGGTTCGATCCGAAGTCGGATCGCCGCGAATGGCGAGAGCGGATGCGGATGATCTGCCAGGATTTCACGCGGTTTACCGGGGCAAAACCGTTAGGGGAATGGTGTGAGTGGAGCGAGAACGAATCCGCGAACCCAGATGGTACCGGCGATGGGAAGCCTCCCACTGCTCCGCGTCAGTCCACTGTGGGTCGAAAGAAGCCTTCGACGAGTAATCTGCAACGCGATGCGAAAATCACAGAAGCTTGGAAAAGGAGCGGAGACAAATCGTATGAAGACTTTGCCCGCAAGTGCGGTCGTGACTTGGGGCTGAATTCGGCTGATGCTGTGGAGAGCGCCGTCGAGCGGCATCGAAAGCGCCGGAAGAAATGACCTCTCACAGAAGTTGTCAAACCGGAAGAATCGAATCGTTGTTTTTCCTTCCATATTTTTTCAGGTCGCTCGTGGCTGGTGATTCACCGGCGTGAAGCGTTCTCGTTGCCGGAAGAACATTTTTCTGTCCCGTCGCTCATCGCCAATAGCGGACGGAAAAACGGAAGCGTTCCAGACCTGATCTTACAAAGTTGGCATGCCCGCCCCGCACATCGCGGAAGCTGGACATCCTGATGGAGATCAGCCAAATGAAATCGAAAAACTACGTCGCGTTCGTGAATGCTGATGGCAGTGTGGACCTGTTCGAGCGGGTCTATGATGACATCGCCCAGTCGGCGGTGTGGGGGCCCGTCCCGGTCGATGTGATCGCCGAACCGAAGGCAGCTGTGTCCCCGATGGTTGTCACGGCGGGGTTGCTGACGCTGCTCGCGGCGGCGATCCCGTTCGTCTGGGCCATTCTGACCGCGATGGTGGATCTGTCAGGCGGGGTGGCGTGAGGGGTGCGCGCGGCGGTGGCTCCGGGCGCTGACGCTTCCGGCTCGGGTCGGACAAGCCGCTCTGGGCGCGCCACGCCATCCTGCCGGAGAGATGCGTCAGGCAGGGGGACTGACTCTCCAAAGCGAGCGAGTGCCACCCGGCATCACTCCAGCCCTACACCGTCCGTTCGCGAATCCAGTCCGTGTGGAACATCTCCTCACGCGGCTTGTCGAGGCGTTCGTAGGTATGCGCCCCGAAGTAGTCGCGCTGGGCTTGGAGCAGGTTCGCGGGGAACTACTTCGAGAGTAGTTCAGTCAGGAAATCTTTGCCTGCGGCCACCTGAAATCGGACAGACTCCAGCAGTCGCCAGGATTCCGACATACCCGGCCATGACCACTCTGAATTCCAATCCTTGTCGACAAACTCGATCACCACATGGGAGTCATTACCGATGAATCCACCATGATTCGACTTCTCCTCATACAACACAATCTTCTTGCCGCTGGTTTCGGCCGTGTAGATGATTCCGACAAGTCCAGAACGTTGAACTTGTACGGGTGCTTTGCTCCAACGAATCACACCAGATTCCGTTAGTTCAAAGAGCTTTTCCACTGCTTTGATCCAAGGGTCATCCATTGTCTCTTCCCCAATCTTCCTTCTGCAGAAGGAGTTCGATCCGTTGTGCGATGGCAGTGAGTTTTGGTCTAACGACCTTCGCATCAGCGATGACCTGGGGACTGCTCTTCGTCCCACTGAAGTCACTCAATACCATCAGAAGCGATTGTATATCTTCATCATGGGACAAGTGAAGTCGGACTTCTTTGAGGATCTGAAAAATTTGAGCAGCTTGGCTTCGGAGTCCGGCAGCCGTTGTCTCCGCCTCAAATTCCTCAATTCTCTCCATGAGAATCCGGAATGTCTTATCCAGCAAGATTCGGCGGACATAACGCTGCTTGACTTGTCGAACTGTCACCGCAACGTACCAAGTCATGACCAGTCCAACGAGAGACGCGTAACTGCCAAGGACTCCGAGTATTTGGTCCATCCAACGCCAGCGCCAATGGACCCAGGACAGCACAGCAGTGACTGCTATAGCCGTTAGGGTCCAGAAGGCGATGGTGATGGCACGATTCTTCATCAAACCGTCCGTTCCCGAATCCAGTCGGTGTGGAACGCCTCGCCACGGGGCGTATCGAGGCGTTCGTACGTGTGCGCGCCGAAGTAGTCGCGTTGGGCTTGTAGCAGGTTGGCGGGGAGGCGGGCGCGGCGGTAGCCGTCGAAGTAGTTCAGGGCGGCGCTGAACACCGGCGTCGGCAGGCCGAGTTGGATCGCAGTCGAGAGGACGCGACGCCAGCTGGGTTGGGCCTTCTCGATGGCTTTCTTGAAGAAGTCGTCGAGGAGCAGGTTTTCCAGGTTCGGGTTCTTGTCGAACGCGGCCTTGATGTCACCCAGGAAGCGGCTGCGAATGATGCACCCGCCGCGCCACAGGAGGGCGATGTTGCCGTTGTTGAGCTTCCACTTGAACTCCACGGCAGCGGCGTCGAGCTGGACGTAGCCCTGGGCGTAGCTGCACAGTTTGGAGGCGTAGAGGGCCTGCCGCACGTCTTCGATGAACTGCTTCTTATCGCCGGTGAACTTGGCGTCCTTTGGTCCCTCAAGCACCGCCGAGGCCCGCACGCGAGCGTCCTTCTGAGCGGACAGGCAGCGGGCGTAGACGGCCTCCGTAATGAGGGTCGTCGGCACGCCGAGGTCCATGGCGTGCTGGCTCATCCACTTGCCGGTCCCCTTCTGGTGGGCGGTGTCGAGGATCATGTCAACCAGCTCGCCGCCGGTCTTGGGATCTTTCACGGTGAAGATGTCGCGAGTGATCTCGATCAGGTAGCTTTCGAGTTCCCCTTCGTTCCACTCCTTGAAGACCTGGTACAGCTCTTTGTTCGTGAGGCCCAGCGTCTCCTTGAGGATCAAATACGCTTCGCAGATCAGCTGCATGTCGCCGTATTCGATCCCGTTGTGGACCATCTTGACGTACTGCCCGGCCCCGGCGTCACCGACCCAGTCGCAGCAGGGGATGTCGTTGTTGGGGCCGACCTTGGCGGAGATGGCCTGGAAGATGTCCTTGACGAACGGCCAGGCATCGTGGTGCCCGCCGGGCATGATGCTGGGGCCTTTGAGGGCACCCTCTTCGCCGCCAGAAACCCCGGTGCCGATGAACCGCAGACCGGCCTGGCGGAGGTCGGCGTCGCGGCGGTTCGTGTCCGGGAAGTAACTGTTGCCACCGTCGATGATGATGTCGCCCGGCTCCAGCAGCGGCTTGAGCTGCTCAATAACCGCGTCGACCGGAGCTCCAGCCTTGACCATGATCATCACGCGGCGCGGGCGCTTGAGACTCTTCACGAATGTTTCGAGGGTGTGGTAGCCCTCGATGCGATCGGCGGTTCCGGCCCAGACCTTGTCGATCGGCTCCTTCGCGAGGCCACCGACGAACTCGTCGGTCGTCGCCGTGGTCCGGTTATAGACCGCCACCGAGAAGCCATGATTGGCCATGTTGAGGACCAAATTCTGGCCCATGACGGCCAGACCAATGAGACCGATATCGTGAGTAGCCATGAGGATGCGACTGCTGAAGGAGGAACACGGGCACCCGACCTGCGGACGGACGAGTAGCGCCCTCTCCGCAGCGGAGAAGCGGGTTTTGTACCGCGTGGAGGGGAGGGTTTCAACTGGCGGGGAGAGCGGTCAGCTTTCAGCCAGCGAGTCCGGTTGAGTTGTCAGGGCGGCGCACACCGGGAGGGCGACGCTCCTGCGGAGCCGCGAGTGCGGGTAGATGTCCTCTGGCCAGAGCGGCTCGGCAGGAGCCTCGCCCTCCCGAGGTGGACACAGGCCCACTGATAGCCCTCAAGAATCCCTCAACTGTGACAACCGTTAAAGTCGATACATCTTGACAGGCGCGGACCCTGCCTCTTTCGCGGCCAATCCAGAACACGCCGCATCTGACGAATTGCCAATACCTTGCGGACATCACTTCTCCAAGTTGCCGCACTGCTGGGGTGCCTGATCGCGTGGCGATCAGGGTGCCTGGCTGAGGATTTTCCGGTTGATCGGCAAGAAACGGCACCGACCTCGACCGATCCCAAGACCATTTTTCGCGCTCAATCCGACGATCTTCCGACCGCCTGGACTGTCGATGGCCAGACGCCATACATCCAGCGGTTCGGCAGCGGATATCGGTTTGGCGACGGGCTCGGATTTAAGCGTGGGTACACCGACTCGGAATGGATGCTTCCCATCCGGGGCGATGCCGAATTTGACAACTGCTTTTTTGACCTGCATTTTTTGGTACGAGACGACCACAAATTGGGCGGCAACGCGACGCTGGCTTACCGCCGCTACAACCTCGACTGGAACCGGATCATCGGCGGGTATGTTTTCTGGGACGGGATGCAG
>JAYTFV010000289.1:0-23296 GCA_043734065.1 Planctomycetota bacterium | reverse complement strand
CCATCACAGCCCAGGGTCGGGACGCAGGAGCGCACCCTGGGTCACGAGGCCCGGGGAAGACCAACCCTGAAGGGGTTGTACACCTGCACGCCCTGTGTGGAACCCTTTCAGGGTTCGTTCTTTGTGGGCGATCTGACCCAGGGTGCGCTCCCTGCGGTCGCGACCCTGGGCTGTGATGTGTCACCCCTTCAGGGTGCAGAGGTCGCCTCGACGCTGAGAGCTTTCTGGCTGACCGCTGATGGCTGATCGCTGACTGCTTTCCCCCATTGGTTGCGGCTATGCCGCGCTGGGATATTAAAGAAGTCTGGGCGCGGGCCAGCAACAGGTCCGCAACTTGTGGTCGAACATCGGCTGTTGGCACCTTAACCAGTGGCTGTTCACGCTCGTTGAAATCACTTCGTGGGACAGCTATGACGAACGCAGCGTCCCCTCACCACGCCCCGGTTCCGCGAACCACACAGGCCCTCCCCCGAAACCACATCCCCCGCTCCCCACCCCCACAGCCGACACCCACGGCCACGTCACAGTACACACCGACAAGCACTACAAAACAGCAACCGAGGTCGCATGTTTAAGGGTTAGTACAACACGATCGCCCGGCCTGGCCCGCCGTGGCAGTGGCGGATCTTGAGAGCTGCGAAGAGGAAGTACGCCTGGGGGGCTTTGTCGAGTTCCTTCAAGTGGTGCAGGAACTCGACGCCGACCATTTCGTTCGACCCGAGCGCCCAGTAGGTCATCAGCGCCCGCTGCGGATCGACCCCGCCGAGGTCCGGGGCATCGGTGGCGACGCAGCGGATCCCTTTGGACTTCAGGTAGATGATTGCCTCCGGTCCGGGGGCGGGCCAGCCTTCGCTCTTGCCGGAAAGGGGATCGAGCCAGACTCGGGCCTTGAGTTGTTCAATCACGATGGCGTTCCAGCCCTGGCGATTTCCTTTCAGCGGACCGTCGATCTGGCTCTCCCAATCCAGGTACGTGTCGAGATGCCCGGTGCGGAACAGCACCACATCGCCAGCCTTCAAGGCCCCGTGAGCTTGCTCGTCGGCCTGAATGCGGTCCACGGTGATCTCCGGCGAGGCGGGCCATTGCGCCTTGTCGATGCTCCCCACGAGCGAGGTCACGTCGATCACCCGCGCCGGGCCACAGGTCCAGTCGAGCGGCACTTGTTCGGTCGTCATGGAACTCGTCCCGCGTGGGCCGTACTTCTGCTCGTACTCGGCGAGCCAGCTGCGCACTTCGGGGGAGTAGACCGGCTGGGCGTCTTTCGGGGGGAGGGCGAACGACGGCGGGACAAGGTGCGTCCCGGCCATGGCATCCATCAGATGCGTGTGGTGCCACAGGTCGAGGTACTCGGAGTATAGGAAGTCGACCTTGAGGTACACCTGCCGGTGCTGGCCGGTGCCGATCCCGGGATGCGTGATCGGTGAGTTTGCCGCCAGCGTCGGGGAGAGGTCGATCGCCCGCTTGGCCTTGGCCGACTCGATCAGCTTCTTCGGCAGTTCGCCCCTGACAATCGAAAACGCCCGGCCCGCGCTATACGGCCCATCTTTGTGCTTCGGCCCGAGGTTGATGTAGAACGCCCCGGTCGGCGGGAGTGCGCCAAGGTTCGTGGCCCCCTCGGTCCAGATCATCCCGTACTTGAGGCCCGCATAGTGTGTCGGCTCGGCAATGTCCGGCATCGGCCCCATGCTCGCACTGTCGGTGCCGAGGTTCATGACCCCGCGCTTCCCGAGGAACTCCATGCACTCCGGATCGGGGTCGGGGTAACCGGGGGCCTTGCGGTCGACGACATCGGCGATGTAGCGGCTCCCCTCGGGGAACGGGCGGTAATACTTGTCGGAGTAGCCGCTACGGAACAACACCACATCGCCGAACCGGACCGGGCGGTGCTGCTGCTCGAACCGCTCGACGTGCGAAGCCTTCACCAGCGGGCTGATGCCGTTGCCGGCCTGGTCGAGGAGGTCGCGAACGTCGACGACGCACGCCTCGCCGCCGAACTGCCAAGCCTCGATCTTGTCAGTCGTCGACAACCCGAACGGCCCCGACTTCTCCCGCTTCAACTCCGGCCGCGCTACCGAGTGCGGCGGCACATCAAGTTGCGTGCCGGTGTTCCCATCGATCAGCAGCGTGTCGATGTTGTACGGCGAATTCGGGCCGATGACCCGCTGGTGCGTGATCTGGAAGCGGGGGAACGGATGCGTTGGCCAAGTACACGGGAACTCCGGAGCGATGAGCAGGGAGTTGTCGACGAACCGGGTGGGAGTTGGCGGAGAGTCCTCCGCTCGCAGGCTCAGACTCGGAAGCAGGCCGACGGCCACGAACCAGACACACAACATCGAGCGACGCATGGGAGTCTCCGAACGAGGCGGATCGTCTCCACGACCGGCGGGGACGAATGGACTCGTGCCACTGTACCCGCTCGGCAGCCATACCAAAAACGAAAGCCTCGGCGGCATGGTGACGCGGACGCGCTCCGCTTCGAAGACTTCGCGTCGCGGCTCAACGGGCGGATGGCGGGGGTGGTAGCGCCATAAAAAACGAAAGCCCGGTCAGTTTCCCGACCGGGCTTACGTGGTCCCTGGAGTTCTCGATACTCGCAGGTGGACTTACTCTTCCATCGTGGTGCTGTTGGAATCCGGTCCCGCACAGCGAATCAGGTGGTCATGGTCGACGTAGACCACTTCCTGACGCTGGTCGCGGTGAGTGAAGGGGACCGGCCAGTACGACCGCTTGACCTCTTCATAGTAAATGGTGCACTTGTAGTGGCAGTGGTGCAGCCGGGCAGGACCGACCATCGGGTAGAAGCGGCAGTCGTCCAGTCGGTCGACCATCGGCTCCACAATGATGCGGACGTTGTTGCGGCTGGTCTCCGCCAGGAACGCCACACCGCCCGAAGTCGTGTCCGGCAGCGCCCGCATGACTTCGTCCGAAGACGGCGGGTCGAGGCAGAACAGCGGTGCGTTCTCGCCTTCGATCGGATCGAGGATCGGCACCTTGCCGTACCGCTCTTCGTCCCAGTAGGCGTCTTCCACCTTCTGGCTGAAGTACGCGGGGACCGGGATAAGCGGTGTTGTCCAAAAGAAGTTGCCCAAGATGAACGCATCTTTGGTCAATCCAAAGAGCACGCTGCAACCGCTACTGGGCAGGACCATCAGTCCCAACGCCGCAGCCAGCAGACACCTCTTCAAGCGGGTGTGAAAACTGGTCATCCCTACGCCTCCAGGTCCATCCATGATGGCGGGCAAGATTGCCCGATCGCGACACGGTTCGAGAATTCCGAATCGCTTTCTCTTCTATCGAACGGCAGACTGTGAGGACTTGTGAGATTATTCCGGTTTTATCGGGAGAAGTGAAGATTGCGGTTGTGGCGGTGATTCCGGGGGGTGCGGCGGCCCTCGCCACGGAGTGGTTCGGCAGAATCCGCCGGTGTCCTGGTGGGAGTTCAGGTGGGAGTCCAGCCTTCAGGCTGCTCCGGAGCAGGCTAAAGCCCGGACTCCAACGACCGGCAGGCACACGCTCCATAAGCCACCAGCCCCCACCCCACCATTAATAGCAGCCCCCCGATCGGCGTCACCGCTCCCCACTTCGTGACCCCCGTCAGCACCAGTACGTACAGACTCCCTGAGAACAGCACCGTCCCCAGCAATAGACAAACCTCCGCCACTCGCAGCACCCGGCTCGGGTTCTGACGGCAGAGTATGCCGATCAGGATCAGCCCCAGGCCCTGTCCCAATTGGTAGTCCGCTGCGGTCTTAAAGTCGCCGACGTACTTGGTGACTGCGGGGATGGTCTGCCCGGCGACGTCCTTGGTCTTGCCGTCGTATTGAGCGGCAATCGTCTTCTCCAGCCCATGCGCTGCCCAGGCCCCCAGCCCGAGGGCCAGACAAACCAGAGCGGCACCAATGGAGATGAAGCGAGTCTCTGAGGTCACGCAGATCATGGGTCAGTCCCTGTCGTGTGGGCTTTAGTACATGCGAGAACGTCATTTTTCGAGAAACATGAGATCAAGCCCACGCCACTCAGCGAAACAACCGCGGACGAAGACAGAAAAAGAAGACAGAGGGCCGGAAAAGCGGGCCGGAAAAGCGGGTCAGGTCTCTTTTCTGGGCCGCCCTCTGGGCCGCAGGGTACTTTCCAGGCCCAGACGCACTGCGCTGCCCTTCATCCAGTGGTCGTCGCCGAAGGGCAGGCCCTTTCGGATACAACTGCGGACCGCATCGACCTCGGCTTCGGTCTGCGGTTCGTTGACCCACGCTCGCCATCGGCGAGGCAACGGCGGATCGCTCGGGATCGCCAACCATGGACGCTCGCTCGGCGGCTGTCGGCGGGCATATGCCGAGCCCCATTGCCAGTCCTCGGCTTGCTCGATGAACCCGGCTCGCACCGGGTTGCGTTCGACGTAGCGCATGACAGCCCATAAATGCGAGTCGCTCTGCACCGGAAACGACTTAAATCGTCCCTGATAGAGATGCCCCGTGCCGCCCGTCTTATAATGGGCATGCCAACGCATCGTGTGCATCACCGTCAGACGCCGAAAGAACTCACTGACCTGCTCATCGCTTTCGGGTCGCACCACAAAATGCCAATGATTCGGCATCGCCACCATCGCCAAAATCGGCAGCGGAACCACCTGCCAAGTCTCCGCGACCACCCGCTGAAAGCCCAGATAATCCTCCGGCTTCTCAAAGATCGTCATCCGCGCCACAGCTCGATTGAGCACATGGAACACCTCTCCCGCCGGGCAAACTCGTTTGGTTCTGGGCATGCGAGGATCGTAACCGGAGCCTCTCGTGAAATCAATGAGACCTGACCCCTTTTCCGGACCCCTTTTCCGTTCTGCCGTTCTGCATAAGACGGCCTTTCCAGGCCGTCTCCTCTCGGGAGATTTCTCGGGACGGCCTGGAAAGGCCGTCCTACGCGGGAGGCTACCTGGTCCGCTCGGTTGCTACAATCCTCTCATGAACTTCACCGAAGCCGATCTCCTAGCCTACCTCGACGAAGCACTGCCCCCCGAACGGGCGGCGGATGTCGAGCGGGCTGCGCGGGAATCGACCGCCTTGAGGCAACGCCTTGCGGTCCTGCTCGAACGTCGCGATCAAGGCGGCCACACCGTCGGCGAAATCTGGCGACGCAGGCAACTCAGTTGCCTCAGCCGCACCGACCTGTCGCGGTATCTCAGCGGACAGTTACCGCCCGCCGACCGGGACTACGTGGAGTTCCATACCGGGGTCATGCACTGTCCGGTGTGTACCGCGAATCTGGACGACTTGCGGCAACTGGCCCAAGCCGCTCCGCACGAGCAGGACCAACGGCGTCGGAAGTTCTTCGAATCGTCCGCAGGGAAGCTGCGGAAACGCCCGAGCGAATAGGCCCATAGTCACCGGACTCTCCGAGTCCGGTGGTGCGACGTGACGAGACAGGAACGGTGCAAGACACAGGGGGCTGAACCGGGGTCTTCCGGCTCTCCCGAGCGTGTGAGCGGGGCGGGAATCACTCCGCCGGACTCGGAGAGTCCGGCGACTTTACGGCACCGCGACCGGGCTCACGCCGGTCGGTTTGCGGTCTTTCGGCACGTTGGCCTTGACCCACGCATCCAAGGCGGCGATCTGGGCCACTGGGATCGGGACCGGAGACTTGAGATTCGACACGATATGGTTAATCACCGGCAGGACCACAGCGTACGCTGCCGCCACTGCGGGGGCATGCTGCACGAGGCCGGGACGAGTCACCTGATTCCGAAACCCCCACTTTAAGGTGTTGGCCTGATAAGGAGTCCGGGGCATAAAGCTGAGGTAGATGTCGAAGTTCGCGAGGGGAAAGTCCGCATTGACCAGTCGCTTGTTGGCGGCGAGAGCGGCGTTGTATCCCTGGGCGATTTCCAGAAGGAGTTTGGCGGTCTCATGCAGGATTAACGGCACATTCGTCGAGCCGTTCCAGTTCATCTGGGTCGTTGCCCGCAACGCTGCGGCCCGGACCCGCTGATGTTCGGCGGGGTCGGTAGCCTTGGTCATCAGGGCGTCGATGAACAACGATCCGCCGTTCAGGTCGAAGGCCACTCCGCAATCGCCCAGAGCTTCGGCCACACGACAGCGGAACCAGACCTTGCCGTCCCCGGGGCCTTGTGCGGATGCCGAGACCAAGACCTTGGCCAGTGCGGTCGCGATCTCGTTCCGCTGGACGACGGACAGATCGCCGCCGATCACGGCCACGAGCGCTTCACGTCCCATGCGTCCCAGTCCACTCGCGGCATGAATCCGGCACTGCAGCGGTTTCGCCGGGTCTTCCAGCACGCTGATGAGAACCTTGTACGCGCCGGTGTAAGGCACCGCGCCAGGATTGTTCGTGTCGGCGGGCCGGGAGTTCAGACCTTCCAGAACCAGAACCAGTCCCAGTTGAATATCCGGATGGTGCGGCGGGTTCTCCGCGAGAAGTTCCGCCACCCGAGTGGTCATTGCTTTGAGGAGGATTTCACGGGGCTTGGCTTGAGTCCCCTGACCGTCGGGCAGACGCCGCGCGGGGTCGATCGCATACCGATGCAAGTTGGGGAGGATCTTGGGAATCGTCATGCGGTCAATGAAGAGGTTCGCCCCATCGACGAGAATCTTGGTTTCCGCATTGGTCGGAGCAATGGCTCTCAGCGCCGCCGTGAACTTGATCTGTTGTGTAACTCGCCATTTCTTGTTGTCGTCCTCGGTAATCCGCGGAGGAGCGAACACAGCGGGCGTGGCCACAACGGGGGGAGGGGCCGCCGGAACCGGCTTGGCGGGGGGAGGAGCCTGGGCGGAAGTCGGTCCTGCCACAGAACACAGATAAAACAGGGCCAGCCCGGCCAGTCGCGAGGACCAAGAGACGACGTTTCTCAGGTTGCCGACCACAGAGCGTCCCTCAATTCCAAGCACCATCAATGACCCCGAGTCACAGTCGAACCTGTGACCGTCAATGTCGCCACCGCGCCGCCCGTCACCGCACGACACATCCCGCGCCCCGCCAGGAACACGGCTCCCAACTGAGAACAACCGATGCGTGTGGAGATCGATGGAACCACAGATGTGAAACGAAACAGAAGCAGTTGCGACTGTCTGCCCTGCTCATTGTCCGAGGTCGATTCCCCATGCGAACGATGGTTCGGAAGATCAACACGGACCAATCAGCGTCGCCCGCCCCGTACCCTATCACGCGCTGATTGGCAGCGTCAAGTTGCTTGTGTCGGCGGCTGCATGAGTTACGGACGAAGAGGCGACTTCCCCGGTGCAAGCCCCACTCTCGGCAGAGTCGCGAGGCCGGATTGAAACGAATTGTCGGTATGGTGGGGCGACACCGACTCCCCGCCGCCACTGGGCTGGCTCCCCGCTCGCCGATGCTTGAATTCCCGTCGGGCGGGCTGAATACTCACCCCACTGCCAGTTCGTTTCCCAGAAAGCCCCCCATGACTGCCACGCCCCGCACCCTGCGCACCGGAATGATCGGCATGGGAATGATCTTCGACGAGACCTACCGCCCGTTCTTCGAGCGGGTCCACCGCGACGGACTCTACGAACGCAGCTTCGGGGACATCAATGTCCCGCTCTCGGCGGTGGCGACCCGTACGGGGAGCCGGGCTGAGGCGTATCGCCAGTCGGCGGGATCGAAGATCGGGGCGTTCGCTTCGTACGCCGGGGCCGACTCGGTGGCCCAGATGCTGATGGCCGGGGTCGATGTCGCCTGCGTCGCGACGCCGGATGATCGCCACTTCGAGGCGGCCAAGGCGATCCTCTCCGCCGGGGTGCATGTCCTGATTGAGAAACCGAGCGTCCTCGACCTGGCCCAATTCGATGAACTGGTCGCGTTGGCCCATGAGAAGCAACTCCTCGCCAAAGTCGTCTACCACAAGCTGCTCGACCCGGACCATAAGAAGCTGCGAACGTTTGTGCTTGACGGCGTCTTGCAGCACGTGAACAACGGGTACTGCACGTTGCTGGAGCCGAAGTCGATCTCGGGCGGGCAGTTTGCCGAGTGGATTCGCGGGCGGAATCCGGGGACTTATGTCGCGGTGCATTACATCAAGCTGATCGACTTCACGTTCGGCGGTCGGCTGAAAACCGTGATGGCCACCGGTCAGCGGGGGATCGTCGGCCCCGCGCACGGCCCGACCTGGGACAGCAACCAGTTACGGCTGATCTACGAGTACGCGGACGGTCGCGAGGCGGCGTTCGACATCCATACCTCATGGGTCAACCCCGACAACTTCCCCGGCTACGTGGAACAGGAGGTCCAGTTCCGGTTCGACAACGGGGTCTGGAACGGGCATTCGCGTCGCCGGGGGATCGAATGCACCGTCGAGGGGCAGACCCCGCACGCGGTGAAGATTACGATCAACACCCACTACAACGGGACGTTCGTCGAGCCGTGGGGCGAGCGGTCGCAGCGCGGGTATGGGATCGAGGTGCTGGAGCGGTTCTTTCGCGAGGTGGCCCGCGTCGAATGGGGCGGGCCATCTGCCGAAAGGTCGCAGCGTTTACTCTCGGCCCGAGCGTTGGCCTACAACGACCTCGCCGCCGATCGACAAGTCGTCGCCGCTGTGCAGTCGCTGGAGGCGATCCTCGACCACGCCAGCCGGGGGCTGCCGGATGGCGTCGTGCGGGTGAATGACCCTGCGGGCGGGCTGGCGTTGTACCTGCCGGGCCAGCAGATGCCGAAGGTGCTATATGGGCCAGCGGTGTGATAATGAGGGGGAGGGGCCGGGGGAGTACCGCCCATGGGCGAATGCAGCAGAGTCAACCGGGAACCTGGCCGATACTTGAGGGCGGGTGATCGCCTTGCTATCGTCCTCTGAGTCTGACCTCGTTCGACAGGTGCATCATGAAACGCTTGTGGGTTTATCTTGTTTGGGGAGCCGTACTGTTCGGGGCTCCCGCAATCTGCCTTCTGGCACAAGACCCGCCGGGGGCTGGGAAGCCGGAGGCGGCGTCTGAAATCTCGGAGGCTCAGCGTCTGGTGCTGAAGGCCGATCTGGATCGAGCAATTCAGTTGCTGAAAGAGAATCAACAGGTCACCTTTCTGAATGATTATACCCCGCTCGACGACTTGCGAGAAATGCGGTCTGAGAAGAAGGATCTGAATGAGGTTGCCAGACGCATGCAATCAAACAAGCGCGCAGGAGCCGAGTTGATCGCTCTCTTGCAACGCGCCCGGGATGGACAGTTTGAGGGGAATGATGATGAAGTGAACATCGTTCCCGTGCCCAGCCCGGATGATCTCCAGCCGGAACTGATTCCGGTCGCTCAACCGCTGCGGAAGGTGACTGACTTAAAGGGCTACGGGAGCGATTTCCCGAAGGCGTTGGCTGCGGGAATCGCGGATCTGAAGGCGAAGAAATTCGGCGAGTTTATGGGCTCGATGTTGCCAGCCTCTGAGGTCGGACGACTGAATCAGACAGATCAGCTGGAGATGACTGCATCGATCTTTACGCTCTACCCCGAGCTGTCGACGGCGATGATTGCTGACCTGGAAGCGGTCGCCAAATTGAATTCCAAAGTGGTTGGCAATCTGGTGCAGGTGACCCTGAAGGGGGATGCCCCCGACGCCGAATCGCGTGAAGTCCGCTTTCAGTTGTCGGGCGGTCACTGGCGGTTCTTTGACCAGGCCCTGGCGATGGACGACACGGTGCGTCCGTTGCTGGAAGGTCAGGCGAAGTTCGAATCGATTTTGGAACCGATTCTGGTCATGGAGCGGGTTCGTGATCATTGGCGTATTAAACAGTGGCCGAAACGATAAGGTGCCTCCCATGAAAAAACGATGTGCATTCACTCTGGTCGAGCTGACAGTTTCGCTGGCAGTCGCGACGCTGCTGGCCGTCAACGCGGTGCCTCCCGTGATGCAAGCCCGTGAAGCGTCCCGTCGTACGGTCTGCAAGAATCAGCTCAAGCAGTACGGGCTGGCGATGCACAATTATCACGAGACCTTTAATTCGCTTCCGCCCGGATTCGTCGTCCGGAATTGGGATTCGCCCACGCAGCAGGGTTTTGGGTGGAACGCCATGTTGCTGCCCTACATGGACTACGCCCGGCTGTATAACGAGATCCCTCTGAATGGAGGTGGCTTGGACGAAGGTGCCCGGAATCCTGATCGCAAGAAGTTGATGATGACTCCGATCGGGAGTTTCCACTGTCCCTCCGATCCCATGCCGACTCTGAATGCGTATCGTGGTGGCTGGCCGACATCGAGTTATTCGGCCAACGCGGGGGCGCTGCCGTTTCCTCGCCTGGCGACCGGGACGTTCACCGACTACTGGCCGGGGCGACTCCCCGCAACGAAAATACTGAGCAGTCGTCGAGGTGCCGCCCCAGTCGATCGGAAGCTGCAGCGGACCAATGGACTGTTCGCGGTGAACTCCTCGATAAAGTTTGCGCAGATCCCCGATGGCACTTCCAATACGCTGCTGATGGCCGAGCGCGGGCCCAGCAGTCTGTCGGCGATCTGGTGGGGAGTGACAGCTGCGTCTCACGAGAACGATGCGCTGACCGAGTGCAGTCACCTCTCTCGCCCGAACAAGTCGCCGACCTCATTCTCCAGCATGCATGAGGGCGGACTGCATATTCTGCTGTCCGACGGATCGGTCCGGTTTATCAAGAACGAAATTGAATCCAAGGCAACTCTCAATCTCGAAGAGGGAGGAGTCTGGCAGAAGCTGGCGAGTCGAGAAGATGGAAAGGTGATCGAGCCGTTCTAGGCGGATCTCGATCACGCGAGTCGTGGGATGACGGACGGCGTCGTGTGGTTGAATGACCCAGCGGGCTGGCGTTGTACCTCCCCGGACAACCCGCGCCGCAAGTCATCTACCGCCCTCGCTTTTAGCACTCACTCCCGCGCTCCGCTGCGCAGGGCCTTCGAGTCGCGGCTAAACGGTTCATGCGGCTAAACGGGGGAATGGTGTCTTTGCTTCCCGAACGGTACGCTGCGGCTCTACGATGCCCCCCTTCGGGAGTCTTTGCAACACTCGACGTATCGCCCCCCGAGACCCGCATGGAGTCACAGCGTTGAACCTGGCACAGACCTCCCCCCGCGATTGGATGGGGATTGATTCTACGGTCGCCGATGTCGACCGCATCGTGGCGTTCCTCACCAAGCAGGGAACATTTCGGTTTCCCGCGCTGCCGAACGGACTGTTCTCCGCAGCCGCTGGCGAGGGAGACGACTTCGCACTGACCGGGTATGCGAACATCTGGGTCCGCGACAATATCCACATCGCCCACGCTCACTGGGTCATCGGCGAGAAGGCCGCCGCCGTGAAGACGGTGCGGACGCTGCTCGATTTTTACCGCAAGTATCAGCACCGCTTCACTGACATCATCGAGGGCCGGGCCGATGCCAGCGAGCCGATGCAGCGGCCGCATGTGCGGTTTCGTGGCGACCTGACCGAGCTGCCGGAGAAGTGGTCGCATGCCCAGAACGACGCGCTGGGTTACTGGCTCTGGCTGACGAGCAAGCTGGCGATTGCCGGGGACTTGGTGCTGGAGCGCGAGGACGTGGCGGTGCTGGTGTTGCTGCTGAAGTATTGGGAAACGATCAAGTATTGGCAGGACGAGGACAGCGGGCACTGGGAGGAGACGCGGAAGGTCTCGATGAGCAGCATCGGCGTGGCGGTCGGCGGGCTGCGGGAGTTTCGAAAGTGGTTGGCGACAGTTCAGGGGGAGGTCGCCCGATCGCTGTTACCTGACGTGGACGCGCTCACGGAGGAACTCTGGCGAGAGGGGATTACGACCCTCGGGAAGAATCTCCCGCATGAGAGCGGACCGCTGGGACTCGACACGGATCGTCCGCACGATGCGGCCCTGCTGTTCCTGATGTATCCGATCGACCTGTGGGACGGGGATATCCGCGAAGAAATCCTGAGCGACATCCGCACCCACTTGATGGGCGAGTACGGCATCCGCCGCTACTTGGGCGATTCGTACTGGTGTGCGGACTACAAGACCCTGCTCAAAGCCGATGAGCGGACCGCCGACTTCAGCGATAATCTCGATGCCCGCGACCAACTCCTCAAGCCGGGCCTGGAGGCGCAGTGGTGCATCTTCGATCCCATTCTCTCCGTGATCTACGGTCGCAAGTTCCGGAAGTTCGGAGTGGCCAGCGAACGTGAACACCAGATGTTCTACCTCCAGCGGTCGCTGGGCCAACTGTCCACTGCGGATTCCCGCTTCGGGGCCTATCGCTGCCCGGAGTCATATTATTGCGAGGCCGGGAAGTGGGTGCCGAATGACATTACGCCGCTGCTCTGGACGCAGGCAAACCTGCGTCTGGCCCTATATTTCATGCGGCAGACGCTGGCGGGTGCCTCGTGACCGGCGACTTCACGTCACTCCTCGCAGCGGGTTGGGTCCAGACGGTCGACTGCTTCGACGAACTCGGTTCGACGAACGACCACGCGATCGCCACGGCATCCGATTCGCGGCCTCATCCGCGACTGGTGATCTGTGACCGGCAGCGAGCCGGACGCGGACGCGGAGCCAACCGCTGGTGGGCCAACGATGGGGCGTTGACGTTCTCGGTGGTGATCGAGCCGCATACGCTCGGCATCCCGGCGGATCGTTGGCCGACGCTCTCGGTGGCTGTCGGCGGGGCAATCTGCGAGGCGATCGCCCCGTGCATTCCGTCGTCCGATGTGCGTCTGAAGTGGCCGAATGATGTCTATGCGGATGGGAAAAAGCTGGGCGGGATTCTGGTCGAGGTGCCGCAGGTGTCGCCTCCGCGGCTGGTGATCGGGATTGGGATCAACGTCAGGAATTCGGCCCGCGACGCCCCGCCGGAGGTGCAGGCCCGCATGACCTCGCTGGCCGATTTGACTTCACACTCTCCCACTCGCGGCGAAGTCCTGGAACGGGTGCTGTCCCAACTGGAATCGGACCTCGGCCACCTGGTGAGCGACCCCTTGTCACTGGCCCGGAAGTGGCGTCAGCGGTGTCTGCTGGCGGGTCGGACGGTGACTCTGGATGACGGAATCCACACGCTGTCCGGGGCGTGTCAGGGGATTGACGACGACGGGGCACTCCGGATTTACACCGAATTTGGTCCTCAGCGGTGCTTCAGCGGGTCGGTCGAGGCCTTCGAGTGACTTGACGAACCGCAACCCAAGTGTCCAGTCAATGTTAAAATAGTGAAACAAAGGAGGATTTTCGGGATCACATCTGGCCCCCGAACGTAAAACTTGCGTAATGTCAAGAGATTCTCTCAAGAAGGCGGATTGACGATGGATCAAGCCCTTCTACAATTGCAAGGGTGAATCGGGCAGATTGTGGCTCTCCGCCGAACGTTCAGGAAACCGTTGAGGAGATTTCGCCAGAGTAGATGGCCAAATTGGTGGCCAGAGTTGGTGGCCCTGTCACCCCATGAAGAGGTGTCGCATGTTGGTTCTGTCTCGCCGTCCGAATGAAAGCATTGTGATCAACGACAAAATCGTGATCACCATCATCGAAATCCGTGGAGACAAAGTTCGCCTCGGTATCGAAGCCCCGCGCGATGTGCCCGTCCATCGCAGCGAGGTCTATCACGCCATCCAACATGCTGCCGGGGCCGCTGAACCCTCACCGGACGACTCCGTGCCGAAATAACACGCCATACAACATCACCAGCCCGAACGCCGAGATCCCCTCGGTTCGCTCGGGCTTTTTTTTGTAGCAGAAGTCGTAAGACTTCTGCCTGCGATGGAAACAATTGGTCCACATCCACATCCCGATTTTGAGCAGATGGATTTGAACAGAAGGAAACGAAGATAACGAAGGTCTCTCTTCGCGGATTTCTTCGTTTCCTTCGTTGTCTTCTGTTCCAAACCAAATCGGGAAGTTGTTTCGGACCAGTTCCTCCCTGCGCTTCATCGCCGGAATTCTTACGAATTCTGCTACCTTCCGGAGTGGTCATGAGCGATACGCTCTACATCGTCGACACCCTGTCTCTCGTGTTTCAGGTCTACCACGCCATCCGCCAGCCGATGACCGGCTCGCGCGGACAGCCGACCAATGCGCTGTTTGGCTTCACGGGGGATCTCGAATACCTCATCCATGAGAAGAAGCCGACGCACCTGATCTGTGCGATGGACTCCCGGGGAGAAGGCGAACGCAACAAAATCTACCCGCAATACAAAGCCCATCGCGAACCGCCGCCCGAGGACTTGCAGGTCCAAATCCCGCTCGTCCTCGACCTGATCCGGGCCTACAACATCCCGGTCATCTTCGTCGAGGGGTGGGAGGCCGATGACGTGATCGCCACCCTCGCGACCCGCGCTGCCAAGGCGGGCCTGGATGTGCGGCTGGTCACCGCCGACAAGGACGCCCGCCAACTGCTGAACGACAAAATCAAGATCTACAGCATCCGCAAGAAACAGTTCTTCGACAGCGAGGATCTCAAAACCGAGTGGGGCATCCGGCCCGATCAGGTCGTCGACTTCCAGTCGCTGATGGGCGACAGCGTCGACGGCGTCCCCGGCGTGCCGCAGGTCGGGCCGAAAACGGCGACCACGCTGCTGCAAGAATACGGCACGCTGGAAAACGTCCTCGCCAATGCCGACAAGGTGAAAAAGGCTGTGGTCTCGAAGAACCTCAAGGAGTTCGCCCACCTGGCCCACATGAGCCGCGAACTCGTGCGACTCAATCGCGACTTGCCGATTGAACTCGATTGGGAAACCGCCCGCGTCCAGCCCCCGAACTGGCCCAAGCTCGTCGAGCTGTTCACCGACTATGGGTTCAAGCGGTACACCGTCTCGGCCCAGGCCCAACTGGCCGAGTCGAACAAGGCCGACATGCCCGCCCACGAAGGCACCCGCCACTGGACCACCATCCACAGCCCCGAAGAGTTCGCGGCGTTCCTCACGGAACTGAAACAACAGCCGAAGTTCTGCCTCGATCTGGAAACGACCGGCCTGAACCCGCTCGATTGCGAGATCGTCGGCTGGGCCTTCTGCTGGCAGGCGGGGGTCGGGTACTACGTCCCGGTGGATGGCCCGCCGGGATCGAAAACCCTCGACGGGAAAGCGGTACTGGCTGCGATCAAGCCACTCGTGGAAGACCTCGCGCGGACGGTCCTGAACCAGAACATCAAGTACGACATGCTGGTCCTCAAGACCCACGGCGTCGAGATCGCCTCGGTCGGCCTCGACCCCATGATCGGCGATTACCTGCTCGATGCCGGAGCCCGCAGCCACGGCATGGACGAGATGACTCAGCGCTACCTGCACCGCAAAAAGATCCCGACCAGCGACCTCATCGGCACCGGCCCGAAGCAACTCAAAATGTTCGAGGTCGATGTCGACAAGGTCGCCGAATACGCCAGCGAGGACGCCGATGTCGCCTGGCAACTCGCTGCGCTGATCGAGACCCAGCTCAGGGAGCAATCGCTCTGGGACTTGTACTGGAACCTCGAACGTCCGCTGATCCCGATCCTCGCCGAGATGGAGTCGCATGGCATTCGCATCGACAGTGACGAACTCAAACGCCAGAGCGTCCTCGTCGAGGCCCGCATGGTCGGCCTGACCACCGAATGCCACGCCCTCGCCGGGCATGAGTTCAATCTCAACTCGCCCAAACAACTCGGCACGATCCTATTCGAGGAACTCAAACTCCCGATCGTCAAGCGGACCAAGACCGGCCCCAGTACCGATGAGGAGGTCCTCGAAGAACTCTCGTCGAAGCACCCGCTCCCCGCGAAGCTGATGGAGCATCGCATGCTGGCCAAGCTCAAGGGGACGTACCTCGACGCCCTGCCGCTGATGGTCAATCGCCGCACCGGCAAGGTCCACACCTCGTTCAGCCAAGTCACAGCCGCCACCGGTCGGCTCTCCTCGACCGACCCGAACCTGCAGAACATCCCGGTCCGCACCCCCGAGGGCCAACTGGTCCGTCGGGCCTTTATCCCCAGTGAGCCGGGGTGGAAGCTGGTGTGTCTCGATTACTCGCAGATCGAGCTGCGAGTGTTGGCGCACTTCTGCCAGGATCCGGCCTTGATGGAATCGTTCCGCAAGGGCGAGGACATCCACCGCCGCGTGGCCAGCGAGGTGTACGGCATTGCTCCCGCAGACGTGACCAGCGACCAGCGCCGCGTGGCCAAGGCGGTCAACTTCGGCGTGATCTACGGCCAGACCTCGTACGGCCTGGCTGCCACACTTGGGATCGAACGCTCGGTGGCTGAGACCTTCATCGAGGACTACTTCAAGCGTTACGCCGGGGTCGAGAAGTTCATGAACCAGACCCTGGATGAGGTCGCCTGCACCAAGTACGCCAAGACCATTCTGGGCCGCCGCCGCGAGATCGACGGCATCCGCCCCAAGCGCTTCCGCACCCTCAACATGCCCGAACGCACCGCCGTCAACACCGTGATTCAAGGCTCAGCTGCCGACCTCGTGAAGCAGGCCATGATCCACGTCGCGGCCCAGATGAAAGCCACGAATCATCCCGGCCGCATGCTCCTGCAAATCCACGACGAACTGGTCTTCGAGTCCCCCGAAGCCGATGTGGCCTCGCTGATTGAGTTGGCCAAACACGAGATGGAACACGCCCTGCCGCTCAACGTGCCAGTGGTGGTCGACGTGAAGGTCGGGGACAACTGGCTGGATGCGAAGTGAGGGGGTGGCAGGGTCACGTCGGATGACTACCCATTCGGGTTGTCCAGCAACTCCTTCAGCCTCGCCCCCAGTTCCTTCGAGAAGCGCCCGCACCACGACTCATCGACCAGTTCGACATCAATCATGTCGCGAACGTGCATGCGGTCTTTGTCACGGAACGATGTCAACTTCATCCGCACCAGGGCTTCCAGCGTCAGCGTGCGATGGGTCTGGATCTCCTCCGATTCGGTCACATCGGGAGCCGCCACCAGATCGGTCGGGGTCACCCGTTCGCCCGCGTACAGCACATGCACCGCATCGCGGGCGCGGGCGTCGGGACCGTCGAGAAACATGTCGATGCCAGCCGCATGTCGGTACACGAAACCCGCAGCCTCCATCGCCGCCCGAGCTGCGGGCCAATCCGATCGCCGCAGCAGGATGTCAACATCGCGAGTTGTCCGGACGGCGGCCTCGTCGGCCTGAGCGACCCAGGCCCGCACGGCATTCCCGCCGATGATGGCATAGGGCACCCCGGCCAGCTCCAGCGTACGGGCGGTCCGTTCCAAGCGTTCCTGGATCTTTTCCACAGCTCGGTTCATCCTGAGCCACAGCGCTTCGCCGGTGAGATGAAACGGAATTGAGGCCATGACATTGCCCTTCCGACACGAGACGCCGAAGCCACTCTGCAATTCAGCGTCCAGCAGACTGATCGTAATCGATCTCGCGTTGATTGTGCCAGACCGTTGGAGATGACAGATCGCGTGGTTGACTCGCGCTCGCGGGATTTCTTGTAGTCATCCGCCCTCCTCTGAACCGCCCCGAATTCTCCCGTGTCCCGAATTCGGCAGCCTGCTATCCTACGCGGGCGCTCGTCTACAACTCTTGTCGCCGGTGGAACCGTCATGTCTGAAGCTGTGCCGAATTCGTCCCCCTCCCCGGCCCCGTCCGAACGTCCGCTGGACTTCATTCGCCAGATCGTGGCCGATTCGGTCGCAGCCGGGAAGCATGGCGGGCGGGTGCAGACGCGGTTCCCTCCGGAGCCGAATGGGTATCTGCATATCGGGCATGCCAAGTCGATCTGCTTGAACTTCGGCCTCGCCAAGGAGTTCGGCGGGAAGTGCAATCTGCGGTTCGACGACACGAACCCGACCACCGAAGAAACCGAGTACGTCGAGTCGATCCAGGCCGATGTCCGCTGGCTCGGGTTCCAGTGGGACGGGCTCTTCTACGCCAGCGACTACTTCGAGCAGCTCTATCTCTGGGCTGAGAAGCTGATCGAACTGGGACTGGCCTATGTCGACAGCCAGACGAGCGACCAGATCAGCCAGCAGCGCGGGACGCCCAACGTGCCGGGGACGCCCAGCCCCCATCGCGATCGCCCGATGGCCGAGAATCTGGACCTGTTTCGGAAGATGAAGGCGGGCGTGTTCCCCGATGGAGCACACGTGCTGCGGGCCAAGATCGACATGGCCTCGCCGAATTTTTTGCTGCGTGACCCGCTGCTCTACCGGATCAAAAAGGCCCATCACCACCGGACCGGCGACACGTGGTGCATCTATCCGATGTACGACTACGCCCACGGCCAGAGCGACTCGATCGAGCAGGTCACGCACTCGATTTGCACGCTCGAGTTCGACGCCCACCGACCGCTGTATGACTGGTGCATCGAGAAGCTCGGCATCTTCCCGTCTCACCAGTACGAGTTCGCCCGGCTGAACCTGACCCACACGGTGATGAGCAAGCGGAAGCTGCTGGAACTGGTGCAGGGGAAGTTTGTCTCTGGCTGGGACGACCCGCGGATGCCGACGATTTGCGGACTGCGGCGGCGCGGGTATACCCCGGAGTCGATCCGCAATTTCTGCACGGAGCTGGGGATCACGAAGTACAACGGCCTGACCGATATGGTCGTGCTGGAGAACTCACTGCGGCATGATTTGAACAAGCGGGCCGAACGGCGGATGGCGGTGCTGCGACCGCTGAAAGTCGTGATCGAGAACTTCGACCCGGACCTGACCGATCAACTTGATGCCGTCAACAACCCCGAGGACGCCAGCGCCGGGACTCGGCAAGTCCCCTTCTCGCGCGAGATCTACATCGAGCAAGACGACTTCCTGGAAGACCCGCCGAAGGGGTTCTTCCGGCTGGCCCCCGGTCGCGAGGTGCGGCTCCGCTGGGCCTACTTCATCAAGTGTACCGGGGTCGTCAAAGACGCAGCCGGGAACATCACCGAGGTCCGCGCGACCTACGACCCGGCCACGCGCGGCGGCGACTCGCCGGACGGTCGCAAGGTGAAGGCCACGATCCACTGGGTCTCGGCCAACCACGCGATTCCGGCGGAGGTGCGGTTGTATGACCACCTGTGCCGGATCGAGGACTTGAGCCAGGTGCCGGACGGCGAGGACTGGAAGAGCTATTTGAATCCGGCATCGCTGGAGGTGCTCTCGAACGCCCAACTCGAGCCCTCGCTCTCGGCCTTCGCAGACGGTCGCCCCGTGCAGTTCGAACGCCTGGGCTACTTCCTCTCTGACAGCCGCGACACCCAGCCGGGAAAGCTGGTGTTCAACCGTAGCGTGACGCTGAAGGATGCGTGGGCGAAGTCGCAGAAGAAGTAGGGTAGTCGCATGTCTTCGCCGCGAAAGCGGTGGCAGCATGTCGCCGTGGGCGAAGCCCACGGACAGCGTCTCAATTGTTCCACTGAGCCGCGAGAGCGGCGATGACGGACGGGCCAAAGGGGCCCGTCCTACGATGGCTACCGCTGGTAGATGGGCAGGTAGCCCTTGTTCAATTGCAGGATCGTGGTGTTGATGGCGGTCACGTAGACCGGGCCGATCGAGCCGTCCTCCCAGCCGCCTTGCGGGGTTTGTTTACTGAGGATCTCCCCCTCGACCCAACTCGAGTATTTCTTCCACTCTTCCGGATGGCGGTACATGACCTGGGCATAGTAGTAGTGCATGTAGTGCCAGTGGCCGAAGTCCTGTTGGCCATTCGGCCAGACATTGTCTTTGCAATACTCCATCATCTTCTTGAGTTGCGGCGACTGCTCGGCATCACCGGCGTTAAAGAGTACCGCCACAGCAGCTGCGGTTATCGGGGGGCGTTCGCCGCCTCCTGTGGCGCTGTACTGGACTCCTTTGCCGCCGGGGAGGATGCAGTCGTAGATGTACTTGCGGGCGCGTTCGATGATCTCGCCGGGCACGACGATCCCGGCATTGCGGCAAGCCCGCAGCCCTTGCACCTGGGTGATGCAGGTCGAGCCCTCGTCGAAGTCGTTCCCGTCCTTCGCCGACACGTAGCCCCAGCCGCCTTTGCTGGTCTGAGCCGCGGCGCAGAACTTGACGGCGTTCTCCAGCACTCGCTTGAGGTTCCGACGACGCTCCACGTCCTCTTCCTCTCCATACACCTGGGAGAGAAATAGCATCGAGAACCCGTGACCGTACGTGTAGTGGTAATCGTCCGGGAAGCCGATCAGCCCGTTCGGCTGCGCGGCATCGAGCAGATAGTCGACCGCATGGCTGATGTTGCTAGCATACTTGCCGCGCGTGGTGGTCGAGCCTTCCGAGGCCAAGGCGATCCCGGACATCGCCGTCATCGCGATGCGGTAGTTGCCGCTGCCGACCTCCCAGTACCCCTGGCGGCGTTGCTCGCGGACCAGGAACTCCAGCCCCCGCGAGACCGCCTCGTCGACTTTTTTCTTCCCCTCAACGGAATCGGCTGACACCGCTCCCGAAGCAGTCATCAACAGGACTGCGAAGAGAGCGATGCCAGCCGTAATTCGGTGTCCCATGCTGCGCCGACTTTCCCGTGAGTCCGCAGAGCCGACCCGAGAACCGCGACAAACTTCCGAAGTCTCGGAAGACTTCGGAAGTTTTCGGAGTGGCTCTATGCCGCAGCTGCGTCCTTCACGAACAGAGCTTGTTCTTTGCGAACAATCTCGGGGGTCACGATGTACCGCCGTCCGGGTTCCTGTTCAGGAAGCTCGAACATCAGGTCAAACATGACCTCTTCGATGACCGAACGCAAGCCTCGCGCCCCGGTATCCTTGATCTTGGCGATCCGTGCGATCTCTCGCAGGGCGCTGTCGGTGAACTCCAGCGAGGCATGCTCCATCTCGAACAGCTTCTGGTACTGCTTGACCAGGGCGTTGCGAGGTTCGGTGAGGACGCGGACCAGGTCGGTCTCGTTGAGCTTGTTGAGCGTACTGAGGAACGGCAGCCGTCCGACGAGTTCGGGGATCATGCCGTACTCGATGATGTCCTCGACGGTGACATGATCGAGCAGGTTGCGACGGCGTTCGGACTCATCGATGACTTCCTGGCCGAAGCCCATGCTCTTCTTGCCCAGCCGCTTGCTGACCATCTCTTCCAGGCCGACGAACGTGCCGCCGCAGATGAACAGGATGTTCGTGGTGTCGAGCTGGATGTACTGCTGCTCGGGGTGCTTGCGGCCCCCTTGCGGCGGGACGTTGGAGACGGTGCCTTCCAGCATCTTGAGCAGCGATTGCTGGACCCCTTCGCCCGACACATCGCGGGTGATCGAGACGTTGTGCCCCGTCTTGCCGATCTTGTCGATCTCGTCGATGAAGATGATCCCGCGCTGGGCCGCCTCGACATCGAATTCGGAGGCATGCAGCAGCTTGAGTAGCAGGTTCTCGACATCTTCGCCGACGTAGCCCGCTTCGGTGAGGGTCGTGGCATCCCCAATGGCGAACGGCACCTGCAAGAACTTGGCGAGGGTCTTCGCCATCAGAGTCTTGCCGGACCCGGTGGGGCCGATGAGCAGGATATTCGACTTCTCGACCTCGACCTCGCCCATGTTCCCTTCTTCAAACAGCGTCAGCCGCTTGTAGTGGTTGTGGACGGCGACCGCGAGACCGCGTTTGGTGCGGGTCTGGCCGATCACGTAGCGGTCGAGATGATCGACGATTTCCCGAGGGGTCGGGATCTTCGTGAAGAGTTTCTTGGGGTCGCCGCGACGACGACGCTCCTGATCGAGGATCGAACTGCACAGGTCGATGCACTCGCTACAGATGTAGACATCGCTGGGCCCCTCGACGAGCGGCCCCACATCGCGATAACTCTTGCCACAGAATGAACAGTTCGCATTCTTCTTCCCGGTTGGAGTTTTCTTCCCGGTGGTGAAGTCTTTCGGAGAGGCCATGATGTCTCTTTCTCGGGTGTCGATCGAACCGTCGGCGTACATCGCGAAGTTTCACAGAGTGGATTCCGGGTTCCTGCCCCGGAGGTTCCAATCACTTCTCGACGATGGACGTCCGTGATTGAGTCGCACGAGTCCGCAGCCGCCTCCCTGATTCGGCTTACGGAGAATGGTCATCTGCATCATCTTGATACGGAACAAGTGGAGTGGGTGTTGGGGGATCGGCAGATTTGGCCGGAGTGACTCGCGCCTTTCGCGTGCCCACTCCAGACCCCAGCGACTGTTCCACCAACCGTCTCTGAATGGATCGGAATTCTTCCGGCGTCACGTCACCCTCGGACTGCGATTCACGCAAGTGCCCCAGGAATTCGTGGACGCCCCCAGCAGAACCCTCATCTTCACGAAACAGAGAACGCAACGTGCTGATGATCCATGCCAGAATCACAATCGCAAATACCACGCCAATGACGCTCAGCGCCAACCACATTTTGTCTTGAGGCAGCAAATGATCTCGCAGGCCCAGCAATTCAGCCATGACCTCCCTCCGATTCAATCCCGGTTCCACCGACACCATTGTATTATTTGGTGTCGAACTGACATCCTCAAGGAGCAAATGACAAAATTCACGAGTTGACTCGATTCGTCCGCTTCAGCGGACTCCGCCCGTTGAGCTGCGACGCGAAGTCTTCGAAGCGGAGCGTTTTCTCGTTGCGACGCTGACCGCTCTCCAAACACTCCAGTGGACAGCCTGCCCTCCCACCGAAGACACTGTCCTCAGGCAGGCCAGCGGGTTATCAGTGGTTCCCGTGGCTTCAGGCCCTGCATGGGGAGTTCAGCATGCGTAGTCCTTTTCCCGGAATGGACCCCTATCTGGAAGATCCGGCCTTCTGGCAGGACTTTCACCAGAGGTTTATCACGTACTTGCGAGACGCCATCACCGATGCGTTGCCGGACAACTACGAGGTTCGCATTGGGGAACGCGTCATTTTGGTGGAGTTGCCGCCAGAAACGATCAAGGTAATGCACCCCGACCTGTCAATCTCGCAGGGCTATCCGCTCTCTTCGGAATTGCGAGAGTCGTCTTCAGTGGCCACGCTGGAACCGGTGAGTATTCCGTTGGAATATTTGGATGACGAGGTGGAGTCGTATCTGCAAATTCTGCATCGCCCCGATCGGACGCTAATGATGGTGCTGGAACTGTTGTCACCCACGAACAAGGTCGATCCGGGACGCACCCAGTATTTATCGAAGCGTCAGGCGATTCTCCGGCAGCAGGTGCATCTGGTGGAACTGGACCTGTTGCGAGCCGGGCATCGCCTGCCGCTCAAAGGTCAACTGCCTGCGGGGGACTACTATGCACTGGTCTCGCGTTGGGAGCGGCGTCCGCTGTGTGACGTGTATGCGTGGTCGATGCGCTCGCCCTTGCCGTCGATCCGCATCCCGCTGAAGCAACCCGATCCCGATCTCGTATTGAACATTGCCACGGTCTTTGACGAGGCGTACTCGCGCGGCCGCTATCACCGCTCACTGGCCTACGCCCAACCCCCGCGCGTGCCCGTGGACGAGGCGGATCGCCCC
>JAYTFV010000288.1:0-3480 GCA_043734065.1 Planctomycetota bacterium | reverse complement strand
TGAGATGCGCGGGTTGGGTACCGCAGTACAGGGTTTCGTCTTCGAGAAGCGAGCCTCAGTCTCCCAGCGAGCGTGTCGGACGAAGTGCATCGTCGATGCTCAAGAGGGTGGCGAGGGTTCTCCCGATGGTCCTGGCCGTCATCCGCTTTCGCTCAGTCGCGGCTCCGGTGAGTGGTGAGGGTTGAGGGTTGAGGACACTGGTTCATGGCTCGTGTCGGAGGAACCCTGGGACATCGGAGTCATGCCTCAGAAAATCCACCCCCCAGCCACGGGGCAGCTGCCTTGTCGGTGAAGAGTCGAGGTCAGGAAGTTCGCGAGGTGGACTTCGGAGTGGCGGGGGCGTCTTTCCGGGTGCGGCCGAGTTGTGGGGGCTTTCCCACCGGAGTGCGTGGCACCGGGGGCGGGGTCGGAAGCCCCGCTGTCACTCGCCCCACCGCCCAGATGAACCCGGCCAACTCGCGGGCCAGCGCGGTCACGATCTTCGTCCCGGTCTTCTTGCGGAGTTGCATGGCGTGGCACTTCTTGCGAAGTCGTCGCAGCGCTCGATCGGTGATCGCGATCACCTCTTCCGAGACCCCTGCGCGACGTTCTGTCAAGGCCGCACTCACCACCAGCGGAGCGTTGAAGTAGTGCCACGCCGCCTTGATGAGCAGCCGCCGCACATGCCGGTTGCCGGTCTTCGTGATGCCGCCCTGGCGTCGCGATTGACCACTCGAGTTCTCGCTCGGCACCAGCCCGACATACCCCATGAAGTTCCCCGCCTTGGGGAACCGCACGAAGTCCCCGATCTCCGCCGCGATGCCCACAGCTGTCAGCATCTTGATCCCCCGGAACGCCTGCAAGTTCTTCACCAGCGGAGCCAGCGCCCATCCCTCGACACACTCCGCGATGTCCGCATCGAGCCGCGCGATGCGAGCTGTCGCCTGCTCCGTCGTGGTGATCGCATCGGCCAAGACGCGCTGCTGCGCCTCGTGCTCGAACGTCTGCTGACGCACCCAGGTCCAGTGCGTCTTGGTCCAGGTCTCCTTCCCCTCTTCGTAGCGCCGACCATGCCGCAACAAGAACTTGAGCAGCTGTTGCTTGATCCGCCGCTCGGCCAGGCGGGCGTCGTCCCGCGCTCGTTCCAGATCGCGGAGGGCCTCGGTCTGCTCATCCGGAATCCACACCACCGTCAAGTCCCCCGACCTCAAAAAGTGCGCCAGCTTCTTCGCATCCGGACGATCCGTCTTGATCCGCGACCCCGCCACCTGCGGCACCAACCCCGGCGCCACCACCACACAATCCACCCCCGCCGCCATCAACGATCGCGCCAATCCATACCCCGTCGGACCCGCCTCGTAACACACCTTGAGCGACGAAAGCGGCCCCCGCTTCTTCAGCTCCTTCAGCACCCGCGCCTCATCCCACGGCCCCAACGCCTCCGCCGGCCCCGAGCCCGCCTCAGCCACCGCCGCCACCACCGTGTCCTTGTGGACATCCAAACCGATAAACCGTACGCTCGACATCGGACCAGCCTCACTGTTGGTGGCACTGGAGAAAGAGAACACACCGTTCTCAAACTCTAACCCACGACCCCAGTGATCGCTGGTCCTTCCATTCTGTCTCCCCCCAATCTGCCCCGATGGGATGGCTGTCGCTCGCGGAGGAGAGGAGCCGGAAGCGTGGTGGCAGCCTTGTGAGCGTGGTCCCTGAGAAATCCTTCACGGCGTTGCCGAAGGGGTTGCACATCCACCCGCGAATGAGGGTGCGGCTCCAGAGCGTGTCGCCCGCCAGGCGAAGCTCCCCTCCCCCATGATTTTGTTGTTCATGATTTTTTGAATCTCTGCTTTCCCCTTTTGCACCGCGAAAGGGGATCAGAAGAGGATTCACAAAATCATGAGGAACAAAATCATGGGGAGTGGGCCGGGTGAACACTGTTTGCCCCCCCCCGGTGGAAGCGGCTCTCCAACCTGGGCAGCGTCTCGGCGGGCGGTGTAGAACTCTTTCAGGGTTCGGGAGTGTTGCCCCAGGGTGCGCTGGGCTGGGCTGTGTCACTACTTCGGGGGTATAGAGGATTTTCAGGCCATCGAAAATTTGTGCCGCGTGCGCATGTTTGAATCGTTTGCAGTGCAAAGGTGCCAAGGTGCAAGGATGCAACGAGGAGCCTTCATTGTGAACGATGTCAGCGTTCCCCGATTACGGATGTGGCCCCGAGGCAGCACTGGTATCTCTCGCTCCCGGTCATGCCATTCATGTCATTTTCTGGAGTTGACCGGCGATTTCGGTTGGACTCGACCTCGCCGTCTGTTGTAATGAGTCAGCGGCACGTTGAGCCACTGATTCACAATGTCCGCTTGTAGGGGTCGTAGGGGATTTGCCAATCTCTCTGGTTTCGTGGCCTCATTCGTCCGATGGAGAGAAGTGATAGTTCCGGGGGATTGACGTGTCAGAGGTTGTCCCATTCTCGATCCTGCGCGCGGCTCCCTGGGGAGCGCTGGGCGTGTCGCTGGTGGTGCATCTGACCTGTTTTGGGATCACCGCGGCGATTGTCTTTGCCCCGCCCTCGGCCTCCTCGGAAGTGAACGGGATCGTCGAGGCGGCTGTCGATCCGATACTCGCTGAACCCGCTCCGGTTCTGCTGAAGGTGGGCGAGTGGCAGCCTTCCACGTCTCAAGGCGGCGGCGGTCGCCCGAACCCGGTAGCCATGATTTCCGAGGCTCCGCTCGAGCCGCAGTTGAGTGGATACAGCATCGGCGGTCCACTGGCATTTGGCGACGGGCAAGATTTGTCCTACACCGATGTGATCGGAGACGGCGGCAGCGGGGGAGGCCAAGGGGGCGGGGTCGGTCTGGGGAAGGGGACCGGGATCGGAGACGGGGACGGGTTCTTTGGGTTGGACCTCGCGGGCGAGCGGTTTGTGTTCGTCGTGGATGCCTCGCGGAGCATGAATCATCCCTATCCCGGCGAGGCCAAGAACCGCCTGGGACGGGTCAAGATCGAGCTGTATCACACGATCCAGAAGATGACGCCGGACCAGAGTTTCTTCGTCGTATTCTTCAATACAGAGCCGATCCCGATGCCTGCGGAGGGGATGGTCAAGGCGGACCCGGCTCTGACTGGACCCTTACTGAAATGGATTTTCTCGACGCGGGCGATGGGGCAAACGAACCCGGAATCGGCCCTGCTGGCTGCTCTGCGAGTCAATCCGGACAAGATTTACTTCCTGACCGATGGAGACTTTTCGTACCGCAGTGTCCGGTCGGTTCGCGAACACAACCAGGGCCGGATTCCGATTCATACAATCGGCTTCGGAGGACAAGGCGGCGAGAAGAACCTCCAGGAGATCGCCCGCGACAGCCGAGGCACGTACCAGTTCATCCCCGAGCCGGTGGTCGACGCTTCGCCCGCGATACCGGCGGACAAGTCCGCTCCGTAGCGTCGAACGATCAGACTTTGTCTAACCCGTGGGATAGGCTTCCAGCCTGTCATTTCATGGAAGAC
>JAYTFV010000287.1:0-4406 GCA_043734065.1 Planctomycetota bacterium | reverse complement strand
CCACTGACATGCCCGTGCGGAAGACGCCCACTGTGATGCGGCGTTGGCGAATACTCCTCATCGTCGGGGTGATCCTCCTGTGCGGAGGGCCACTGACCTGCCCAGCACAGGAGGCTCCGGCACAGGAGGTTGCGGGGGCCGATCCGGAACCCGCCCCGGTCGCCGCTGACCCGGCGGCGGAAGCGCTGCCCGGGAGTGCGGCCTCCAAGCCCCCGAACTTGTGGGATCTGGCCGTGCAGGGGGGGATCTTCATGATTCCCATCGGCATGTGCTCGATTGTGGTGCTGGCCTATGCGTTGGAGCGGATGATTGGTTTGCGCAGAAACCGGGTCGTGCCCTACAAACTGCTGATCGCACTCCGCAAACTGAATTCGGATGCGAATGGGATCGATCCCCGACTGGCTTATGATGTGTGTCAGGCCCATCCGTCACCGCTGGCCAATGTGGTGCGAGCCGCGATCTTGAAGATTGGGCGACCGCATTCCGAATTGGAGAAGACGGTGGAAGACGCCGTCGCTCGGGAGGCGGATGAGATGGCGCACAACATTCGTCCGATCAATGTGTCGGTCAGCATCGCGCCCCTGTTGGGACTGCTGGGCACCGTGCAAGGGATGATCCTGGCCTTCATGGTCACCAGCACCACGACCGCCACGGGCACGGCCAAGGGGCAGGAACTGGCGCAGGGCATCTATGTGGCACTGGTCACCACATTCGCCGGGTTGTGTGTGGCGATCCCCGCGATCTTGATTGCCAACATGCTGGAAGGCCGAATCGATCGCATCCTGCGCGTGATGGAAGATGTCTTCCTGGAATTGCTGCCGCAGTTTGAGAGATTCGAAGGCAAGCTGCGCGTCACCCGAAAATCGGGCCCCGAGGGGGGATCCGGGGTCCAACTGAAGGGGACAGCACCCAAACCCGCCTCCGCTTCCGCTCCGTCACCGTCGACCACCTCAACCCCCGCGAAACCCAAGCCCACAGTGCTCCCTGCCGTCAAGCCGGTCATGACCGAATCCGCCGTCGTGCCGTCAGGGCTATGGGGCGACGAGAGTTCTCAAGGCCCTGCCGACCGGGATGATGACAAGTAGTTCCCCACGTTCCGAACCCTGACCACACGTCGCCCAGCCACTCCCATGCGATTCCGATCCAAACACAGCAGTTCCGGAAAGCGCGTCATCGACATGACCCCCATGATCGATTGCGTGTTTCAGCTCCTGCTGTTTTTTATGATCGCCAGCAATTTCGAAGAAGAGGCCAAGACCTCTGGCGAGGGGTCGCTCGACGCGAATCTCCCCTCCGCAGCGGCCGCCATGCCACTCGTGATGCGGCCCCAGGAAATGATGATTAACATTAATTCGCGGGGCGAGTTTTACGTCGGCGGTGCGATCCACAGCGAGCCGCAATTGGCCGAACGCTTGAAGCGTTCCCATGTCGACAATCCCGGGAGCCAGACCGTCATTATTCGCGGTGATGAACGAGTCGGCTGGAAATACATTGCGCGGGTCATGAGCTTATGCAACCAAGCCCAGATTAAAGACTATCGCGTGGCCGTGATTCCTGAAGGTGAAATTCCCGACAATTCCGGAGGCACCCCATGAGAGACCTGCTCCGGATGACGGACGACGAGCTGGCGGAACACTCCCTGCAGAAAGATCTGCGGGTGATCACGTCGCTCGTGCTGGCCACCGCCAGCGGGGGGCTGGCGCTCGCGGGGATGATGGCCCGTTTCTCTCCAGGTGACAAAACGCCCTTGCCGGGCATGAATCACCTGGCGGGGCAAATCGGTTGGGCGGCACTGCTCGTGGTGTTGCTCGTACTCGCTGCCTGGTTGGTGCGCGGCGTGGTCATGAAGCGGCTGCAATGGGCGATCGCGATCAGCCTGATCGCGCATCTCTTATTATGTGTTTCCTTTCACACGCTCAGCATCGGGACATCACTCGTCGTTCGACCGCAGGGAGTCGAGACGAAGCGAGAAGAAGTCACGCTGCCCGACTATGGGGCCTTAGAACCTCCCGCCGAGCGGGAAGCCGTGTGGGAGCAGCCCCACGATACGGCCACGCCCGAATCTGAAATGGAGGTCCAGCGACAGGAGACCGAAGCGGCGCAACCGGAACGAGCCCAGTCGGATGAGATCCAGCGTTCCATGGAACTCGCCAAAGCGGATGCCCCGGAACGCCAGGAGCAGTCCGCCTTTGAACGAGAGATTCAGCGGGAAATCGAACGCCAACACCGTGAACAGGAGATGCCGACCCCGCAGGCAGTCGCGCAGCCGAATGTCACGACCTCGCAGGCCGCTCAAGCCGAGTTGGCGGCGAAGGTCGAACAGTCGAAGAGCGATGCCGTCGCGCCTTCCGCTCAACGGGCGCAGTCTCAAGTGGCCTCGAAGAATCCCCGCCTGGAAGCCAGCAAGATGCAGGTCCAGCGGTCGAACCCCCAGCTGCGCACGAATGACGTTCTCGTTCTGCCCCAGGCCCGATCCGCCGCCGCTGCCCAGGCTGCGGAGGCTGCTGCGGAGAATGTTCAGGTGGCGACGACTCCCGCCAAAGCCGCCTCTGCTCAGGAGCGGTCTGTCGAAGCGGCCCGTCAACAGGCGAAGAACGCTCCGAACTCGCAGCGGGCCATGACCGACGGGCCCGCGACCTCACGCAACGCGAATGTCAACAGCCTCCGACCCAACCCTGTCTCGGGAGCCAACCAGCCAGCCAGCGCCACTCCGACCGCCGGAGGGGCCGCGGCTCTCGCCCGCCGCCCGAGTGGCGGTGGTCCAGCGGGTCAAGCTGCGGATACCGAAGCTCAAGCGGTCGCCGTGGGCTCAGCGGGCGGCGCCAATGCCCCGCGAGTTTCGGAGTCGGCGGCCTCCAGTGCTGTCCCGCGTGGAACCGCAGCGACGGTCGCTCTGGGGACTGCCAGTGACGGCACGGGAGCGACGATGAGCAGCACGCCCTCTGCCACGCCGACACGCAGCAGCGGCAGCCTGTCGCGACCTTCTGGCGGTGCGAACCATCCCCAGTTGGGCCAGTCTGAAGGCGGGCAGCTCGCCAGCGGCAGCGGCCCGGGACGACAAGCGGGGGCTGTCGGAACTCAGGCCGGTGAGGTCGCGGTCTCGAGCGCGGGTGGCAGTTCGAAGACTGCCGAGGGAACACTGGCCAGCGGTCCAGCCAAGACAACAGTCGGTCGACAATCGACCGGACTGGCCAACGGCGGCTCATTGGGACCGAGCGGGTCGCCGACCGCGAACTCCCCCGGATCAGCGACCGGTCCAGCGACCGCCATGCGCTCCACGGGCGGGGCCGGTCTGGCGTCGCGGGGTACAGAGCCGAGTGCGCGGCTCGGTTCCAGTGTGGGGTCTACTGGAGGAACGACGACCGGCCTGGGCACGGCTCGCTCAGGCATGGCTGCCCAGTTGCCGAGCGGCGCGGAAGACGCCGAGCAGACCGGCGCACTCGTCTTCGCCGGACCGCAAGCCCAACCCGCCGGAGCCGTATCTTTGGCGGGCCCGCGCACGGGCAGCTCAGTGCCCCGTCGCAGCGCCGGTCTCCCCGGCAGCAGCACTGGTGCGGCGACCACAGCCCCGTCGGCGAGTTCCGAGGCTACCGTACAACCGGCTCGCTTGATGAGTGGACCGTCTCGGTCGGGTGTCGGTGAGTCGCGTCCCGTGTTGGCCTCGGAAACCCAAATCGCCGGGCTGATCAAGAAGTCCGTCCCCGGCATCGGGTCGTCGCCGGAAGCAAAGATCAGCGAGAGCCTCTCCATGCGAAAGGCCGAGTCACGCCAGGCAGCGACCAAGACCCTCGGCGGGTCGGATGCCTCCGAAGAGGCGGTCGAGCGGGGCCTGGCCTGGCTGGCTCAACATCAGTACGCGGATGGTCACTGGAGCATTCACGACTTCCCGTGCCAGGACCATACCTGCACGGGCCACGGCAACATCCATTCCGATTCGGCAGCCACCGGTTTGGGGCTCCTGGCGTTTCTCGGTGCGGGTTACACACATCAGTCGGGTCAGCACCAGGCCGTCGTGGATCGTGCCGTGAAGTGGCACCTGCAACATCAAAAGGCTGACGGGGATCTCTTCGCGGACCAGGGCGATTTCGCCTGGTTCTATAGCCACGGCATGGCGTCCATCGCGCTGTGCGAAGCGTATGGCCTCACGAAAGACCCGGCCCTGCGCGACCCGGCGCAGCGTGCGCTCGACTTCATCGTGGCCGGTCAGCATCCCGATTTCGGCGGGTGGCGCTATCGACCCAAGTTCGAGTCGGATACGTCTGTCTCCGGCTGGCAATTGATGGCACTCAAGAGCGGCGAAATGGCCGATCTCAAAGTTCCGAAAGAGGCGTATACGGGAGTTGCCAAGTGGCTCGACACCGTCGAGAGCAAGACAGCAGCGGGCCAGTTCACCTATCACCCCAGTC
>JAYTFV010000286.1:0-20257 GCA_043734065.1 Planctomycetota bacterium | reverse complement strand
GGATGCTTGACATGATGCTGACGCTCCCGAAACGACTCCGCTCTGGCTGGCGTCTCTCCCCCACTCCCCATCTCCTTGTCTCCCTATCTCTCTTCCTACTGCTCCTCTCCTCCCCCCTCCTCCCCTCAGCGCACGCCGGTGCGATGCTCCTGCACATCGGTAACACCTCTCCGCGCGTCGCCCAGCGCGGCACGACGGTTGAGGTGACGATCCAGGGGATGTGCCTCAAAGAGGCGAAGGAGATTGTCTTCTTCCAGCCTGGCATTCGTGCGACCGGAATTGAAGCGTTGCCGAATCTGAAGTACCCGTATGGGCTGGCGCACGGCGGTCGAGTTGAGGAGCAGATTCGTTGCCAGTTCGAGATCGCCTTCGACTGCGTGCCGGGTGAGTATCCGTTCCGCATTCGCACCGCGACCGAGTTGACTTCGCTCGGGACATTCCAGGTGACACCGTTCCCGGTCGTCGACGAGGACGAGCGGGGGCTGGGTAACGACACGCTCGAAACGGCGATGGCGGTGACGCCCAATGTGACCGTTCGCGGGAAGATGGGGCCGAGTGGGCGCGGAGATGTGGACCTGTATCGCGTGCCCGCAGTGGCTGGGCAACGGCTCTCCGTCGAGGTCGATTCGGTGCGAATCGCCGATGTCCACTACGGCGGTTCGGAGTACGATCTGGCCGTTCGCATCCTGGACGAAGCCGGTAAAGAGCTGGCCTCGAATGATGACAATTCGCTGCATCTGCAAGACCCGGTTGTCGCGGTGAAGCTACCACGCGATGGGTTCGCCTTTGTCGAGGTGCGGCGTTCGCTCTTCGTCCCGCAAGACAAGGTTTACTCGGTCCATATCGGCACGAACCGTCGTCCGCTGGTGGCCTTTCCACTCGGTGGGCCTGCCGGAACGTCGCTGGCGTTTCAAATGTGCGGCGACCCGCTCGGGGAGTTCGAGGAGACGCTGGCGATCCCCAGCGCGGGCGGCATGTTCGAGTATTTCGGTGACGCCCCCTCGCCGGTCATGCTCCGCTCCAGCCCGTATCCCAACGTCCTCGAAGTCGTCGCTGCTTCGGTCACTCGCGTCGAAAAACTCCCCGCCGCTCTCAATGGCCGCATCGATCAACGCGACGACAGCGACGCCTTTCAAGTCTCGGTGAAGAAGGGCCAGCGGTATCGCGTGAGAGTCTTCGCCGCGTCGCTGGCTTCTCCCATCGACCCGCTGCTCCGCATTCGCCCTCTCGACTCCGCGGACGTGCCCGGCCCGGTCGAGGTCGAGCAGGACGACTGCCAACTCCACGAGCGGGACATCTTCGGCACCGGCTTTCGCAGCGGAGGCGGACTCAAGGATATCCTCGATCCCTCCGTGATCTGGGAGCCGAAATCTGATGGCGAGTACCTCATCGAACTCGAAGACACCAGCGGCTCGAGTGGCCCGACAGCTGTGTATCGCATTGAGGTCGAACCGGCGAGTGATGCGGTGCATACGCTGCTGACCAGCACAGCCTTTGATTGGGAAGAGTGCCTGCGGACCAGCAGCCTCGCCGTGCCGCAGGGGAACCGCTGGACGGTGAACTTCAACCTGCCGCAGGGTCAGGGGAGCAGCTATCGCGGGGAGTTGGAACTCATCGCACACGGGTTGCCCGCTGGGGTCCGACTGGTCTCGCCGCACGTGCCTGCGGGTCAGTCCTACTGGCCGGTGCAGTTTGTGGCGGAGGCGGGGGTGGCTCCGTGTAGCGCGCTCATCACGCTCGAAGCGCGGCCGGTCGATCCGCTGAAGCAGATCGAGAGTCGGTCCTCCGAGAGCATCCCATTCATCAATCAATCGGGAGGGAGTGCTTGGCGCACGGTGCGGCTCGATCGCTATATCCTGGCTGTGACTGATCCCGCGCCGTTCTCCATCGAAATCAAGTCACCGCCGGTCGCCTTGGTGCGCGGCGGCGAACTCGCGATCCCGATCAAGATCACGCGCCGCGACGGATTCAACGAGCCGGTCGAGTTCCAGTGCGATTGGGTCTCCCCCGGCGTCTCCGTTCAGCCGACCGCCACGATCCCGGCCGGCGAAAGCGAAGCGGTCTTGCGAGTCACTGGCGAGTCGAACGCTCCGCTCGGCCCCGGCCCGCTGGTCGTGACCGCGAGTACGACACGCGAGGATCTCGACGCCTACCTCGGCACCGGTCGGGTCCGCGTCTCGTCCGACATCGTGACCCTCACCATCGCCGAACCGTACGTCGAACTGGCCAGCCAGCCGGAGAGTGTGCGCCGCGGCGAACGCAAGAAGTACACCTGGACCGTACAGCACAAGAGCCCCTTCGAGGGCACCGCTTCGGTGAAGCTCCTCGGACTGCCGAAAGGGGTGACGGTGGTCGAGCCGCTGCCGGTGCTGACGAAGGACTCGAAGGAGATCGCCTTCGAGATTGAGGCCACTGGCGAGGCGCTCCTCGGCAGCGTCCGAGGCATGTCGTGCGAGATCGTCGTGCAAAGTGCGGGGCAGGAGATTCGTCAACGCACCGGGAGTGGTACGTTGCGTATTGATCCCCTGCGTGAGTAGGGGAGAGGGGGAGACAAGGAGTGGGGGAGTGGGGGAGACAGAGCCTGTGAGTACGGTTCGCAAGCACACGGAGTTGGAGGTCTACAAGAGGGCGTATGCGGCGGCCATGAAGGTGTTTGAACTCAGCAAGGCTTTTCCAAGAGAGGAACGGTACTCGCTGATCGACCAGATTCGCCGTTCCTCACGATCCGTCGCTGCCAATCTCGCAGAGGGTTGGTGGAAGAGACGCTACGAGGCAGCATTCATTAGCAAGCTCAGTGACTGTGAGGCCGAAGCCGCCGAGACTCAAACCTGGATTCAGTTCGCCGTCGACTGCCAATACATCGAACGTGACACCGCAGCTGAGTTGTACAAGGAGTACGACGAAGTTCTCAGCATGCTGGTCCACATGATCCACCACTCCGACCAATGGACCATCAAATCATGACCCACCGCACATTCATTCGCCTCATCGCTCTCGTACTCCCCCTCTCCTTGTCTCCCCCACTCCCCATCTCCCCCTCTCCCCTTCTCGCCGCCGAACCCACCTTCCGTCGTGATGTCATGCCGGTGTTCTTTCGCGCGGGCTGTAATGCGGGAACCTGTCACGGCTCCGCGCGCGGCAAGGACGGGTTCATGCTCTCGCTCTTCGGTTACGACGCCAAGGGCGACTACGAGCGGGTCGTCAACGAGATGGTCGGTCGCCGCGTCAACACAGCTGTGCCGGAGCAGAGCTTGCTGCTGCTCAAGTCGATTGGGGCCGTGCCGCATACCGGTGGTAAGCAGTTCACGCGCGACAGCGAGCTGTACAAGACGCTGCTGCGCTGGATCGAGGCCGGGGCTCCGGATGACCTGGGCGATGTGGCGGTGACGGCGTCCGTGGAACTGTCCACCCAGAGCCTGCTGTTTGAGCGGGCTGGCGCTGGTGGTGAACTCAAGGTGACCGCGAAGGCCAGTGACGGCTCCTCGCGCGATGTCACCAAACTCGCCCGCTACTTCTCGAACAACGAGAGCGTGGCCAAGATCGATGCCGATGGCCGCGTGACCGCTATCGGTCCCGGCGACACCACCGTGTTCGCCCGGTTCAGCCGGTTCACCGTCGGGGCCGAGGTCATCGTCCTCCCCCCGGCTGAAGGCTTCATCTGGCCGAATCCGCAGAAGGTCAACTTCATCGACGAACTGGTGTTCGATCGGCTTCAAAAACTCCGCATCGCTCCGTCGGAACTCTGTGACGATGAGACGTTCCTGCGCCGCGTCACACTCGACCTGGCCGCTCGGCCACCGACCGCCGAGGAGTACCTCGCGTTCATGGCCGATGCCCGCGCCGACAAACGCGCCATCAAGATCGATGCGCTGCTCGCCCGAGACGACTTCGCCGATCTCTGGACCGCACTCTGGGCCGAACAGCTGCGAGTGATGGGCGGAAACTATGCCCCCGTCGCGACCGACGTGAAGGCCGCCGATGCGTACTACCAGTGGATTCGCCAGCAGATGCGGTCGAGTCGACCGCTCAATGAGTTCGTGGCCGAGATGGTCGACGCCTCGGGCAGCAACCTGACCAACGGGCCGGTCAACCTCTATACGATGCTCGTGCATAAGCCGCAGTTCGAGCCGAAGGCGTTCGCCGCCGACTTCTCCCAACTGTTCCTGGGCGTGCAGATCCAGTGTGCCGAGTGTCACAACCACCCGTTCGACCGCTGGACCCAGGACGACTACTACGGCTTCGTCAGCTTCTTCACCGGCATGAAGCGCAAGCCCGGCGTCGAGCCGCGCGAACGCCGCATCTACTGCGACACATCCGCCCCACCCGCCCGACATGTGGTGGACGGGCGACCGATGCCCGCCAAGGTACTCGGCAGCATTGATCCAGTTCCAGCCGGCGGCGATCCCCGCACCGCGCTGGCGCAGTGGCTCACCTCACCCGACAACGAGCTGTTCAGCCGCAACCTGGCGAACCGCATCTGGTCTCAACTTCTCGGGCGCGGAGTGATCGAGCCGGTCGATGACGTGCGGGCCAGTAACCCGCCGGTCAATGGGCCGTTGCTGGATGCCCTGTCGAAGCGACTGGTCGAGGTCAAGTTCGACTTGCGGAGCCTCGTCCGCGACATCTGCAACTCGCGAGTCTATCAGTTGAGCGCCAAGCCGAACGCCTCCAACGTGCGCGACACGCGGCAGTTCTCGCACGCCCATTTGCGGCGGTTGCGAGCCGATGTGCTGATGGACTCGGTCGTCACCGCGACCGGAATGACGCGGCGGTTCAGCGGGTTCCCAGAAGGGACGAAGGCCATCGAGTACTACCCGCGCGAGTCGGGCGACACGGAAGGCCCGCACTTCGGCGACTCGTTCTTCGCCACCTTCGGTCGTTCCAGCCGCGCCACCGTCTGTGCCTGCGAGACCAAGAAGGAACCGACGCTTTCGCAGACGCTGCACTTAGCGGTCGGCGACACGGTGCGAGATCGCCTGGGAGCCAACGGCGAGTTGCAGAAGCTCATCGAGAAGTCCACCACTCCCGAAGAAGTGATCGAGGATCTCTACATCCGCACCCTCAGTCGCCGTCCGACCAGCGAAGAGCGAACCGAGATGCGGGCCCTCATCGGCGAGGCGGTGAAGGACCAGGCGGCCTACGAGGACATCTTGTGGAGCCTGCTCAACTCGACCGAGTTCGCGTTCAATCATTGAGAAACACATGCAAGGCTCCGCTTCGATCACAAATGCTCCGCTTCGAAGACTTCGCGTCGCGGCTAAGGAACTGGTCCGATACAACTTTCCGATTTGATTTCGCTCTCGGTCCCAAGCTCTGTTTGGGACCGCATATCCCCGAAGCTCTGCTTCGCCCCGCACGCCGAAAGATCTCCGAATCATGAGTGGACCCCATCAGACCGGCGTCGAGCCCTCTCGAGTGGCCGAGTTTTCTGGCACGCGACGAAGCGGAGCTTCGGGGATATGCGGTCCCAAGCGGAGCTTGGGACCGAGGACGATAACTCGATTCATCGCCCGGACGCTCATGGCCCTTGCACTGCTGACTGCCGCGACCAGCGTCCGCGCGGAAGACGCGAAGCCGATCACCTACGACGACCACATCGCGGCGATCTTCAAGCGGCACTGCTGGCAGTGTCACGGGGAGTCGAAGCAGGAGTCGGGCCTCAATCTGGCCAGCTATGCGGCGGTCCTCAAGGGCGGCAGCGGCGGGGTGGTCGTCGAGGCCGGACGGTCGGGCGGGAGTCGACTCTTCAAGGCCATCACCGCCGAAGACCCGGATGAGCGGATGCCCCCCGAGAACGATCCGCTGCCGAAGGAGCAGATCGCCCTGATCAAGGCGTGGATCGACAGCGGCCTCAAGCAGAACTCCGGTAGCAGCGCCGCTCCGACGCGAATGCTGACGTTCACGCCGTCCCCGCTGGCCACCACCGCTGGCCCGCCGCCGATGCCGGAGAAGTGGCCCGCGATCGAGCGCGTCAAAACCGCTCGGCCCTTCCCGGTCCTGGCGCTGGCGGCCAGTCCGCGCGCTCCGCTGGTGGCGGTCGCCTCGTATGAACAGATCGACTTCATCGACCCCGCCACGCGCGATCTGATCGGCTCGGTCCCGTTCCCCGAAGGCGAACCGCATGTCCTGCGGTTCAGCCGATCGGGTTCGGTGCTACTCGCAGCTGGCGGTCGACCGGTGCAGAATGGGGCCGCAGTCCTGTTCGATGTGAAGACCGGCAAGCGTCTGGCGGAGATCGGCAACGAGACCGATGTGGTGCTGGCTGCGGACCTCTCGGCGGATGAGCGACAGGTGGCGATCGGTGGCTCGGGCCGCGTCGTCAAAATCTTCTCGACGGAAAGCGGGGCACTCGTGCAGACGCTGGTGAAGCACACGGACTGGATCACCGCGATCGCGTTCAGTCCGGACGGGAAGTTGTTGGCGACCGGCGATCGCGTCGGCAACATCCACCTGTGGGATGCGAGCAGTGGGGGCGTCGTGCTGCCGCTGGCGGAGCACAAGGCGTCGGTGCGAGCGCTGGCGTGGCGCTCGGATAGCCAGGTTCTGGCCTCGTGCGGCGAGGACGGACTGATCGTGTGGTGGGAGGTGGCCAAAGGCTGGCCCGCGATGTCGAAGGCCGACCCCCATCCCCCGCAGCGTCCGGCGGGCTACTATGGCCGCATCGCCAGCGGAGTGCTGGACGCGGCCTTCGGACCGCAGGGGGAACTGATCACCTGTGGCCGCGACCGCACGGTCCGCCTGTGGTCTAGCAGCGGTGCTATGTTGAAATCGTTCTCGCTGGATGCCGATGCGAAGCCCCCTGCCCTGCCCTCGGGAGTTCGCGTTCTGCCGCTGCGCTCGGTCCTCACGTTCGATGGAGCCACGGCGATCGTGGGCGACTCGGCGGGACGGGTCCAGGCGTGGCCTGTTGGGACCACCAAGTAATTTCGTCATCGACTCTCTTCTGAATACCAATGGGGAGTGGAGAGTGGGGAGTGGGGAAGTTTGTGACGATCACGATTCGCCGATCAGGCGAGCCGGATGGCGTCAGCCTCCCGACCTTGCCGCTCGCCGATCCAGTCCGGGGGTTGACGCCGCCCGGCTCGCCTGCGTTTGAGCGGGGAGTGGAGCGATGGGTGTGTGGGAACAGTGGGCCGGAAGCTGCCCACTTCAGTCGATCAGATCGCGCAAGTGGAAGTGGTGCTTCCCCAGCTTCCCGCCGTAGTTCCCGGCGGTGACTTGCTTCAGACCCGGCACTTGGCAGGCGGCATGCAAACCGGCGTGCAGGGCGGTCTTGACGAGTTCGAAGTTCTCGCCGTCGACGACCAGTTCGTAGACGGCGTTGGCTCCCTCGGGGAGTTCGGTCTTCGCGAGGGGCCGCAGCGTGGCACAGTACGCTTCGTTCGTGCTGGCCTTGAGCTTCTTATAGATCGAGCCGACCTTGCTCCCCGAACGCACGATCCCGCCGGGGAACGGAAGGATCACGCCGGGCACCGCGCACATGGCCTCGCTGGCCGCTTCCGCAGCGGCGAGGGCGGCCGCTTGCGTCTCTCCGCAGAGCAGCAAGTTACCGCCAGCGACCCCGGTGAACGTGCCGAATTTGTCATCGCACACGAACTCGCCGTCCATCGTCGGCATCCGCCACATCCGTTGATCGCCGAGCTTCTTCGAGGACTGGAACCCATCGCCGAAGAACCGCAGGTTGCCGCCGACCGCGATCCGTTTTTCCTTCGGGCACTCGATCACGCCATTGAAACAGGCGGTCGTGGGACAGGTCAGAATGCACTGCCCGATGCGGTGGGAGACGGCCGTCGACAGCGCCTCGCGACTGAAGGCAAACGCCAGCACCGTGGCTCCCGGTCTGCCGTCCGGCGTCGATGCGGGAGGCAGAATGCGCTCGATCGAGGCTTCCACATCGCAACCGATGACGCTGGTCGCGTTGCCGCAGAACTCGTTCGCGGCCACGATCGCCCAGCGTTCGGAAACGGCGGTCACGATCAGCCGCGTCCCCGACATGGAGAACGCCTCGGCAAAGGTGTCGACGATCTCCACTCCGTGCAGCTGCATTGTCAGTCCGTCGGTTCGTTCCACTGGATGGTGTTGGAATTCCGTGGGAGAGGCTTCCAGCCTGTCGTTTCCAGTCGATGAGAGGCTGGAAGCCGATCCCATGAAGACCGCCACGAGCAGGCCCACTCTCCGGGGGTTCGTTGTTGCTAGGCAGGTTAAGGAGAGTGTTGGTGGAGGGCAAGCGCGGTGGGATGCCGGGGTGCCCACGGGGAAGACTTCGGAAGTCTTAGCGGGACGGGAAAACGCCCGATTTCGGCAGGTCTGGCCGGATTCAAAGAGGCGATCGGCGGATTTCTGCCGGAGCCGCCTCTTTTTCCATGAGCCGTCTTGACCCTTCCGAAAAATATCCGGTACATGGTCATCTTCGAACGGTCACTCCCCGGTCTCCCTTCATTCCTGGAGATCGGAACTGACTTCGAACGAACAGGATTTCTCTCCTGCCGACAGCGTGCCCCCCACGCATTGGCTTCTCGGAAATTCTGATTCGAACGAGTCGTTCTTCCCGGATCGTCTCCAACCCCGGAACTCCAGGCTGGTGCTTCTATGGCGCGAAAAACATCTTCTTCCCGGAACGCGGTCACCGCACCCACCATGGGGCGGTCGCTCAAGCGGTTCCTCGGCCTGATCGCCTGCGGCGGTCTGGTGGCGGCCAGCGTCTGGATTAACAGCCAGACCAATGCCCAGGAAACGGTGTCCGAACAGAATCCATTCGACCGCTACCGGGCGGGTAGTCCGAGCGGGGCCACCCCCTCCAAGTCGGCCAAGTCCTCCGACGTGAATCGTCGCCGGGTCGAGGACGAGATGCGGAAGGCCCGCCTCGCGCTCCGAAGTGGAAACAGCAAGGAGGCTACTCGTCTGGCCAGCCTGGCCGACCAGATGGCCCGGCAATGGAAGATTACCTTCAAGGCGGAAGAGCAGACGCCGACCGCGCTGCTGACCCTGATCCAGGGACCGGCCTCGAACGAGCAGTTGGCTCAGCACGAAACACCGAGCGGCGTGGAGCAGGTCTCGGCCACCGATGACCCGCACGCTGATGTCCAAGCCCTGCTGAGCGAAGCCCGCGAAGACCTTCGTCGCGGCGATCTCGACTCGGCCCGTCACAAGGTCGACCAGGCTATTGCCAGCGATGTCGAGTACGGCAACTTCGACATCCGTCCCGAGCACGTCCTCGCCGATCTGGCTCGCCAGCAGGCAGCCAGTCCCGACGGCCCCTCCCAGACCTTCGCGACGGCCCAGCGGCCCCCCAAGGCGAGTTGGACGGAAACGGAAGCGCCCGCACCTCGGACGACGCAGAAGGAGAAAGCAGTTCCTGCCGGCGATCTGGATTCGAAGGCCCAGGCCCAGGAACTCGTGGCTCTCGCCCGCGAGTGCCTCGACCAGGGGCAACTGGAGGAGGCCCGGGCCTTTGCCATGGAAGCCCAGAAACTGAATGTCTCTCCCGGCTTGCTCGGTGAGCATCCCGAGCATGTCCTGGCGGAAATCGAACGACGGACCAAGACGGTGCAGTTCACCGGCAATCGCAAGAAGGTCACCCCCGCGGCCAGTTCCGATGAGGGGCAGGCCACTCACGACAACGCTCTCCGACTGCTCCGCGACGCGAAGCAGGCGCTCCAGTCTGGCAATCTCAAGGTCGCCAAGGAGAAGGCCACCCAGGCGGCGGAACTGGATGTCACGTATGCCCTGTTTGAGGATCGTCCCGACCTCGTCCTTCAGGAAATCCGTGAAGCCGAATCCCGTGCCTCTATCGCCGCCTCACGCCCATCGGCCAATCAGCCCGTCGGAGCATCCGACACTAAGGCCCAGGCCGACAAGCTCATCACCCAGGCTCGACAGTCGATGAAGAGCGGGGATGTGAAGCAGGCCGAACAACTGATCGTCAAGGCGGAACAACTGGATGTCGCCTATGACAAGTTCGAAGACCGTCCCGAACTGGTTCGCGAGGACCTGGAACGGCTCGTCGCCGGTCAGCCGAACAAGACCGTCGCGGCCAACGTCTCTTCGCTGAGCCTGGAAGAACAGAAGCAGGCGGCGGTCTCCTTGATTGAGGAAGCGAAAGCCGCCCTCGAAGCGGGCGACGCCCCTCTGGCTCGGGACAAAGCGCACGCCGCCGCAGAATACAACGTGACCTACGAACTGTTCGAGGACAGCCCGGAAATGATGCTGGCCGAGATCGAGCGGTCGGGTGGTTCTCCTGTGGCCGCTGCGAACGCACCCAAGGCTGCCGAGACTGGATTTGACAAGTCTCCCGTCATCGCGAATGGCACTGCCCTGGAACTCTACAACCAGGGCATCGACGCCCTCCGCAAGGGGGATCGGCATGTCGCCTACGAAGCCTTCCTCGCCGCCTACCAGTCGGGCGAGAAGCTCGATGGCTACCGTCAGAAGCAGTTGCAGGACAAGCTGCGGGAACTGGCCCCGCGCAACAACAAGATTCGACAGGTGAGCACGGTCGAGGGCGAGGGGGGGGCGGTGGTCGATGCCTCCGATCCGAGCCAGCTCAATGCCGCCGTGCAGCAGCACGAAGCGAAGTTTGACAAGCTGCGAACGGAAACCCTGAATGCGGTCTTCCGGGCGGAACGGCTGCGAGAGCGGAAGCCGGAAGAGGCCAAGACGCTCCTCGAAGGTCAGTTGGCCGCGATTGAGGCCAGCGGGTTCGCCCCGGAGCAGGTCGAGCCACTGGCGGGCTCGGTCCGCAGCTCGCTGTCCGGTGTGGAGACCTACATGAAGCAACACGCTCCGGTGATCGAACTGGAGCGGAAGAACGCCGAGACCCGCGACTTGGTTGAGCGGGAGATTCAGACGCGGGTCCGCGTCGATCAGGAAATGGCCGTCCTCGTCGAGAAGTTCAACGACCTCAAGCAGCAGAAGCGATTTGCGGAAGCCCATGCCGTCGCCAAGCAGGCGAAGGAACTCGATCCGAACAACGCGGTCGTCGTCTCGATGGAATTGAATGCTCAGTTCGCGATGCGGCACGATCAGGTCGAGCGACTGAAGTCGGACAAGGAACAGAGCTTCTACGACACGTTGAACGATGTCGAGCAGAGTATGATCAATCCCGTGGCGGACGGTCGGTTGCAGGCCTTCCCCAAGAACTGGGATGATATCAAGAAGAACCGCAAGGGAACCCCGCCCGATAACCGGGAACACAGCGCGGTGGAAGAGCGGGTCTATGCGTCCCTGAAGACTCCGGTCTCGCTACACTTCGACAATATGCCGCTCAAGGATGTGCTGACTCACATCTCCGAATCCCAGGGGATCGGGATCAGCCTCGACCTCGAGGGGGTCAACGAAGAAGGCAACACCGAGAGCACCCCCGTCACCATCAGCGTGGATGGCATCCGCCTGGAAAGTGCCCTGAACCTGATGCTGGAGCAGCTGCACCTCGACTACATTGTCGAGAACGAAGTGCTGATGATCACCAGCAAGAACCGTCGTCAGGGCGAGATGAAGCCGGTGGTGTATACGGTCGCCGATCTGATCATTCCGCTGACGACCGTCAAACCTCAAGAGGTCATCGCTCAGCCCGCGAATGGCAGTCTGTTCTCCGTGCCGGGCTTCGGAGGGATGGGGCAGGTGCCCACAGCGGGGGGCAACTCGCTCCTGCCGACGAATTCTTCGATGCCGGGGGTCGACAATCAGGGGATCTCGAATCACGATTTCCGGGCCCTGTCCGACCTGATTATGACCACGATTGATCCCGATTCGTGGGAAGAGAACGGAGGCCAGGCCTCGATCGCGAATCACGAGAGTACGCTGAGCCTCGTCGTGCGTCAGACCCAGCGGGTCCATCAGGAAATCGCTGACCTGCTGAGCCAGCTGCGGCGGTTGCAGGACTTGCAGGTCACGATCGAAGTCCGGTACATCACGGTCAGCGACCGGTTCTTCGAGCAGATCGGAGTCGACTTTGACTTCAACGTCCAACCGACGACCCCCAATACCACCGTCGATTCCAGTTTCAATCCGCTGCTGCCTTTCGGGGCTGTGGACCCGATCAATGGTGCTGCCGGGGGTGCGGGTTCTGGTGTCGCTGGTGCCGCTGGTGCCGCTGGTGCGGCCGGTGCGGCTGGTGTCGCGGGTGCGGCAGGTGCGGGGGGGGGCAACGTGGGTGCTGTCGGCCCGTTTGCTCCAGGACCGAACCTCAACATTGTCGGTCGGAACAAATGGCCCTCCCGGACCGTCGTGGGCATGAGTGCTCCGGGACAGTTCGCGGGTGACTTGAACATTCCGTTCCGGCAAGGCTCGTTCGATCTGGCCGTGCCCTCGTTCGGAAACTTCGATCCGGCCGCAGGCATCCAGTTCGGCATGGCCATCCTGAGTGATGTGGAAGCCTTCCTGTTTGTGCGGGCCGCTCAAGGGGATCGCCGGTCGAACATCATGCTCGCTCCGAAGGTCACGACCTTCAACGGAATTCCGGCGACGATCCGCAGCGGAGTGAATCGTCCGTTCGTGACCTCGCTGACTCCCGTGTCGTCGGGCTTCAGTATCGGCTTCCAACCGACGATCACCACGATCCAGGAAGGGGTCTTCATGAGAGTGCAGCCGGTGGTCTCGGCGGACCGTCGCTATGTCCGATTGGCACTGGCACCGACATTCCAAAACGTGACCAGTGTGACGACCTTCGCCTTCGCGGGTGGCGGAGGTGCCGCCGGTGGTATCGGTGGTGCGGCGGGTGCGGCGGGGGCCGCAGGTGCCGCAGGTGCCGGTGGTGCCGGTGGTCAGCAGGGTGGCCAAGCGGCCCAGGGGGGGCAGGCCCAGGCGGGCGGCAACGGACAAGCGGCCGCCGTGCAGTTGCCCAACGTCTCGATTGTGGCCATCGGCACCGTGGTCAGCGTTCCAGACGGTGGCACGGTACTCCTGGGCGGCGTGAAGTCGCTGAGCGAAGGCCGCAACATGGCGGGAGTGCCGATCCTGAACAAGATTCCCTACATCAGCCGGCTGTTCCGCAACACCGGTGTGGGTCGTGAAACTTCGAGCCTGATGATGATGGTGACTCCGCGAATCATCATCCAGGAAGAAGAGGAAGAATTGCTCGGCCTGCCCGAGTAACCACTTTCCCAAGCGTTCTCTCCGTTTGACCGTCACCCTGTCTCTCCGCAGGGTGGCGGTTTTTTTCTTGGGGGGGAGGGTTGATGGTTGATGGTTGATGGTTGATCGACTGGAGGGTATTCCACCCTCCTTACGATCAACGAGGCGGGAGGCGGGAGTCGCGAGCAAGAGCCCCAGCTCATCGCTCAACCCTCTTCCCTCTTCCGATAAACCATAAACCATAAACTCTCTTCACGATTCTCCGAATGACCTCGCAGGCGTACAATCACCCCCGACACGTGAGACACCGGGCGAGATCCGGCTTACGTGATTTTGCAGGAGTGAGCTGTGAATCGTCCGACGGTGTTGGTGGTCGGAGACCAGGAATCCCGCATTCCGCTCGGGTGCGAGTGCGAGATCATCCGGACTCCCTCGCTGGGCGAGGCTCTGGCCTGCTTGCGCTCCCAACCGGTCGATGCCTTGCTACTGCAACAGCTGGACCGCTGTCCCGCCTCGCTGGTGCTGGAGGCCGGGGGATTTCTCGAACAGATTCCCGAGGGGATCGCCCTCGTCGACCTCGACACCCGCATCGTGTGGGGCAATCGCCAGTTGCAGAAACTGTCGGGACGAGACTCCACTGTCGTGGGCGAGAAATTCTTTGACGCCTTCCCCACGAATGACATCCTCGGCCCAGATTACGAGCCGCTCTCCTCGGCCATTGGCAGTGGCCAGTCGGCGTCGACGATCATGCGCCTGGGGGAGAAGAGTTACCTGTCCCTGGATGTGACCCCCTTATGCAATCCGGGGGCGGAGTTGCCTTCGAATCTGATTGTGATCGTGCGCGACTCCTCATCGGAGTACATCCAAAGCCAGAAACTCGACGCCATCTACTGGGCCGGATCGGAACTGGGCGACCTCCAGCCCGATGAGGTCACCGACCTCTCCGAGGATGACCGGATCGAACTGCTCAAGTCGAAGATCCTGCATTACACCAAGGACATTCTGGGCTACGAATCGGTCGAGATCCGGCTGCTGGAACGTGAGACCGGACACCTGAAGCTGCTCCTGGCCATCGGCTTCGAACAGACCGCGATGGAGCGCGAACTCTACGCCAGTCCCGAAGGCAACGGCGTCACCGGATTCGTCGCCGCCACCGGGCGCAGCTACCTCTGTCTCGATACGCAGACCGACGGCAAGTATATCCCCGGAGCGGCCGGAGCCCGCAGTTCGATCACTGTCCCATTGGTTCTGCGGAATGAGATTCTTGGCACGTTCAATGTCGAGAGTCCTCGTCCGGGGGCCTTTGGCGACAACGATCTGCAGTTCCTGGAACTCTTCTGTCGCGAGGTGGCGCAGGCCCTGAACACGCTGGAACTGCTCGTCGCGGAACAGGCCCAGACCGTCGCGGAAAACACGACGCGCATTCTGTGCAAGGTCGCCGACCCGGTGGATGAGATCCTCAACGACGCCATCTGGCTCCAGGAAAAAATCACCAGCGATGACCCGCGAGTCGCCGAACGCCTCCAGCAGATTCTTGACCACGTCCGCGAAATCCGGGAATCGATCCTGGAGGTCGGCGACGAAATCCTGGCCAGCGGCGGTCACAGCCTCGGCCAGACGCTGGCGTTTGCCATGCTGAAGGGCAAGCGGATCCTGATCGTGGATGGGGAGAAGGAGATTCGTCGCTCCGGTCACGAACTGCTGGGCCGGTTCGGCTGCATCGTCGAGACGGCCCAGGGCGGGCATGGGGCGTTGATGATGGCCCGGACTCACAAGTACGATGTGGTCATCGCCGATATCCGATTAGCCGACCTTAAAGGGGACGAGATGTTCCGCTGCCTGCGGGAGTTCGATCCCCAGCAGCAGGTGATCCTCATGGCGGGCTTCGGTTATGACTCGAATCACACCATCGTCAAGGCCCGCCAGATGGGACTGCAATCGGTGATCTACAAGCCGTTCCGCCGGGAACAACTGCTGAAGGCCCTCGAACTGGCGATCACGACGCGAGCCCAGGCAGGCCCGTCAGTGGAATAGGCTTCCAGCCTGTCATATGTGGGATAGGCTTCCAGCCTGTCAACGTGGGATCGGCTTCCAGCCTGTCGTCGTGGGAGAGGCTTCCAGCCTGTCAGCTTCAGCATCGAGAAACAAATTGCCCGGCAGGGATTCGAACCCCGACTAAGTGATTCAGAATCACTCGTGCTAACCGTTACACTACCAGGCAGGCCGTGAATCCGCAGTTTATGCGGGGAGACGATCTCTGCCAAGTGAGTTCTCTGAGTGTGCCACGATTCCGCGATTTCGTGTGGACTTCCAGACTGCCAACACCGGAAACCATCACTCCACGCAGCCGCTCTCCTATGATTTCCCCAACCGCTGGTCGATCCATTCCGGGTCCACAAACCGCCGCAGCAGCCAGTGCAGGGCGTACGCCAGCCGGGCCTCGACTTGCTGACGCTGCTCCTCGGTCGGAGTCTCCGTCCACTCCAGCCCGTCGCTCCCCAGACGTGCGGGCCACTGTTCGCGCTCGGCGAACTCCTCATTGATGCGGTCCATCGCCCGCTTCATCCACACGATCCCGAACATCTCGCGGAAGTCGTGCCAGACGCGGTTCGGGCCGTTCGCGGCGAGCGCAGGCCGACGCAGGATCAAACGCCCCCACCCCACGGCAAAGAGCAGGCACAACACCCCGGCCACGCGTCCCCACGCCGCGGGCATCCCATTCCCCGCCGACACCGTCGCACACGGTGCCAGGACCAAGACCACACTCAGCGCATACAACAGTGCCGGAATCGCCAGCCGAGTGGAGAGATAGTTCCCGCACCCCATCACCAGGACCAGCACAAAGCCGATCAGCACCGGAGTCTCGACCCGCAACGCCCCCGGTCCGTGAATCGTCCACACCGTCAACGCGGGCCATCCCAGCACCAGCACCAGCGGCACCAGCACAAACCAGCTCCATGCCTCGCTCCCCGGCCGCTTCGCCCCCAGCACCGCGATCGGCGGCACCAGCGACATCACCGCCGTCCAGTACCACAACTGGTCCTGCACCACTTCTCGTCCCACAAAGCAAAACGCAGAAAGACTCCACGCCGCCACCCACGCGACCGCCACGAAGAGGCCCCACCAGGCCGTCGTCGTCAGCGTCGTCCCCCGCACCCCGCGCCGCAGCTCCAGCGACTGCCCGACGACGAGGGTCAATAACACAGCGACGAGAAGAGACAAGACAACAACCACGGAACGAGGTCACTCCGACAGTCAGACACGGGGCAGCTACGACTCATTCGGGACCGAGTGAAGTCTATCCCGAAGGGATTCCAGCCAATAGTCGCCATGTTTCGCCGGAACGTGGGCGACTGGGCGTGCGTACCCGCCCTCTGGCGAGGGGCAGCTACGACTGACTTGGGACCGCGTGAAGTCTAGAACAATTTGCCGTCTCGCTGTTCAGCACAGGGCAGAATCATTTCATTCCGTGCCCCTCATCCTGCCGCTAACCGGAGCTGCGTCGCTAGCGGATGACGCTCATCGACTTGCGTCCCGACCAGGTCGACGAGCAAATCAAACCGGGCCACAAACAGCGGCAACCAGATGTCACTCCGCTGCTGGTCCGCCTCGATCCGCAAATAGTTCAGGCCGAACAGTTGGAACCTTCGGACCTGCCGCATGGTTTCCCAAGGGATCGTCTTCTGGAACCCCCAGAAGTTGTAGCAGGTGAGTCCCTCGGGACCGACCGTAAAGAGATACCGTCGCCGCAGAAACTCGATTCCGACCGCCGACAAGACCCCCGTCGCCACCGGCACCATCAGCCCCAACACGGCGTAATTCGTAATCCCATTGACCAGAAACCAGCTCACTGCTCCCACCAGCGCCAATCCAAACACGGCTCGAAACGGCTCTTCAAAGCTGATCCGAAATGCCTCCGAGCGAAGGGAGATGCGGAGATAGTCTTCGTCGATGAGAGCCATTGAGTCGGGAGTCGGGAGTCGGGAGTCGGGAGTCGGGAGTCGGGAGTCGGGAGTCGGGAGTCGGGCAACGCCCCACCCGCCGAGTGTACCCTCCCATCGATCAACCATAAACCATCAACCATCAACCCTCTCCTCCCAAAAAACTCCTCTTGGTCGATCCGCTGCGACCCGATATGGTCCGCCTCGTGAGTTCCGGCTTGGGCAGGGGCTCGTTCCGTCTTTCGATCCGTGGCGGTCTTTTCCCGTGAAGCGGTTTGTCCCCTCATTCCTGCTCGTCGCGCTGCTCGCCCTGACTCAATCGGGGTGCATGAGCCGCCGCGTCACCGTCCGCACCCAGCCGCCCGGCGCTCTCGTCGAGATGAATGGAGAACGGATCGGCCTCTCCCCCGCCTCGAAGAATTTCACCTATTACGGCGTCAACGAGTTCAAGCTCTCCCTGCCCGGCTACGAGACCGTGGTCATCCAGCAACCAACCCGAGCCCCCTGGTATCAAATCCCCCCGCTCGACTTCATCACCGACAACTTCCTCCCCTTCCGAGTCCGCGACCACCGCGATTACACCTATACCCTCACCCCGCGCGATCCGCTCCAGGAACTCGACGAACAGGGCCTCCGCAGCCGCGGCGAGAACTTCCGCTCCCAATCCCAAAGCGGGCCGGTCCTGCCGTAGAACGGAATTCATTCCGTTCCCGAGTGACTCCCCGTTGAGCTGCGACGCGAAGTCTTCGAAGCGGAGCGCTCTTGCTTGACTCGGAGATGCGGTATCATGCCCGCATCATGGCCCAGTTCGACCTCACCTCCGAATTCGCCCCGGCGGGCGACCAACCGACGGCGATAGCCGCGTTACTCCGGGGCATCAAGGAAGGCAAGAAGTCGCAGGTGCTCCTCGGGGCGACTGGCACCGGCAAGACCTTCACGATGGCCAACGTCATCCAGCAGTGTCAGCGACCGGCCTTGGTCCTCTGCCATAACAAAACCCTCGCCGCCCAGCTCTATAGCGAGTTTAAGGAGTTCTTCCCGAACAACGCCGTCAGTTACTTCGTCAGCTACTACGACTACTACCAGCCGGAAGCGTACATCCCGCAGCGGGATATTTATATCGAGAAGGACTCATCGATTAACGAGGAGATCGACCGCCTGCGGCTGTTGGCGACGAGTGCCCTGGTCTCGCGGCGCGATGTGATCGTGGTAGCAAGCGTGTCGTGCATCTATGGATTGGGGTCGCCGAAAGACTATCTGGAGATGATGGTCCCTCTGCATGTGGCGACCGAGGTCAACCGCGACGAGATGCTGCGGAAGTTCGTCGACATTCATTATGAGCGGACCGACTTCGAACTGGCACGCGGCAAGTTTCGCGTGCGTGGCGATGTGATCGAGGTCTGGCCCGCTTATGAAGAGTTCTGCTACCGCATCGAACTCTGGGGAGATGAGATCGAGAAGCTGTCGATCATCAACCCGATCAGCGGGGAGAGTTCCAAGCCGCTGAGCGATGTCTATATCTACCCCGCCAAGCACTTCGTCCTGCCTCAAAGCCGGATCGATGCGGCTCTGGAAGAGATCGAACTGGAGTTGAACCAACAACTCGCCAAGTTCCAATCCGAGGGGAAGCTGCTGGAGGCCCAGCGACTGGCCGCTCGCACGCGGCATGACCTGGAACTGCTGCGCGAGATCGGGTTTTGTCCGGGGATCGAGAACTACTCGCGGGCCCTGGCGAACCGCAAAAAGGGCGAGGCCCCGGCGACATTATATGACTTCTTCCCGGATGACTTCTTATTATTCGTCGACGAATCGCACGCCACGGTGCCGCAAATCCGCGCGATGTATAACGGCGACCAGGCCCGCAAGGGGACGCTGGTCGAACACGGGTTCCGGCTGCCGATGGCCCTCGACAACCGCCCGCTGAAGTTCGAGGAGTGGGACGCCCGCCGGGGCCAGACGGTCTTCGTCACTGCCACGCCCGCCGACTGGGAACTTGAACAAGCCGAGGGCGAGATCGTCGAGCAGATCATCCGCCCGACCGGACTGGTCGACCCCGTGATTCACATCCACCCCGCGCGGGGACAGGTGCCGCACCTCATCGAGCAAATCCGGAAGCGGGCCGAACGCGGCGAACGCACGCTCGTGACCGCCTTAACGAAACGGCTCTCGGAAGACCTCGTGGGCTATCTCAAAGAGGAGGGCATCCGCTGCGAGTGGCTGCACTCGGAACTGAATGCGATCGAGCGGGTGGAGGTGTTGCGCGAACTGCGCGAGGGGGTGTTCGATGCGGTGATCGGGGTCAACCTGCTGCGCGAGGGGCTCGACCTGCCCGAGGTCTCACTCGTGTGCATCCTTGATGCCGACAAAGAAGGGTTCCTCCGCAGCGCGACCAGCCTGATCCAAACCATCGGCCGCTCCGCCCGCAACGTCAACGCCGAGGTCTTTTTATATGCTGACCGTGTGACCGACAGCATGCAGCAAGCCATCGACGAAACCAACCGCCGCCGCGAGGTGCAGATCGCCTATAACGAGAAACACAACATCACCCCTGAAACGATTAAGAAGGCGATACGCCGAGGCATCGAAGAAGAGATTCAGGCCCGCAAGATCGTCCAACAAGTCGCCGGTGTCAAAGACGACACGCAATACATCACGCAGGAGTACCTCAAAGAGCTCGAATCCGAGATGCTCTCAGCCGCCCAGGACCTCGATTTCGAACGTGCCGCCCAACTCCGCGACAAGATCGCCCAACTCCAACGCGACACCACCGGCGGCACCGTCCCCACCGACCGAACCGGTGCCGCCTCCAGCGGAGGCAAAGGCCAAACCAGCAAACGCGGACGCGGCAGCAACCGCAACAAGCCCCCCGGCGGCTCCAGCAGCAAGGGCCGAGTGCCGTTTCCCGGCAAGGGAGACTGAGAGTCAGATTGCTGGGAGAATGCACTCTCGCCTGGTTGGAGATCGCCACTTTGAGGTCTTCATCATAGAACAAGACAGGCGTTCGTGTCTGCGGGAGCGGCACGGCGTTAGCCTGCCGAGGCGTGGAGCGTGGAGGTCGCGTCGACAAATCACAACGCACATGCGATGCGAAGTCGTTGAGCGGTGCGGTGGACTCGACAGGCTGACGCCTGCCGCTCTCGTCGACAGTGCAACAGTGTCAAATTAGCGGCGGGGTGGCACTGACGAACGAGATCCCCGAGCTTCGATAGGGCTGATTCGGGTGGCACTGGCGGTCGCTTTGGGCC
>JAYTFV010000285.1:0-2439 GCA_043734065.1 Planctomycetota bacterium | reverse complement strand
TCGGCTGTTTCCCGTTGCAAGGCCTCGTTTCCTTTCGGTTGATGCACGGCAGTCGCGGTTTGTCCAAGCCTCGGTCCAAGGTGTTGGGTCAGGATTCCTTCAAAGGGATGGGGGTCGACTTCGCCGATCTCAACCGCGACGGCATTCCTGACATCTACGTCAGCAACATCACGGAAAAATGGGCGCTCCAGGAGAGTCAATTCCTCTTTCTGAGCGACGGTCGCAAGATCGACGACGTGCTCATCAAGACCGGAGTCGCACCGTACACCGATGAGAGCGAGCGACTCGGTCTATCGAGAACCGGCTGGGCCTGGGACGCGAAATTCGCCGATTTCGACAATGACGGAGAAATGGAAGCCTTGCAGGCGGTCGGCTTTGTTCGGGGCCGCCAGGCCGGGGCCAACATGTCGTGGCGCAAGAGTTGCTGGGCCATGCTCCAGGAGTTGGCCACGTCGAACGACCAGTTGCTGAAGCATCCCGCCGCGTGGTTCAACATGGAGCATGACGAATCCGGCATCGGCTGCGATCTCAGCGGGAGCAGCCGCAATCCGTTCTTCGCTCGGACCTCTTCCGGGCGATATGTCGACGTGTCGCCGCAGCTCAGGCACATCGATCACGGCTCTCCCGCCCCGACTCGCGGGCTGGCAATCGCAGACGTCGATCAGGACGGGCGTAGCGACTATGTCGAGGCCAAACAATACGCTGCACCTGAATTTCATCTCAACACATCGGAGGCGGCTCGCAATAATTCCTTCATCGGCTTGAGTCCGCGCTTTCTGATCGGCGAGCGTGGCGTGTCGAGGGTGACGACGATGGACGATGCATCCACAGCCAGGCTGCGATCGAGACCAGCGATCGGTCTACATGAGCTGATCAGGCTACGTGACGGACGGACGTTCGTCAGGGAAGTGGACGGCGGCAACGGTCATTCGGGGAAGCGGAGTCCGGAGATTCATGTGGGACTCGGACCGAGAGATTCGGCGGGGCCCGACGCCGATGCGGAAGTCACCTGGCGAGTCGGCTCGGTCGTCAAGACCGAGCGGTTCACGGTTCAGACAGGCCAGCATCAAGCGGTGTTCCTGCAGCCGTGACTTCAAGACATTCGAGGCACTCATGAATCCAGCATCCACTCGGACCCCCTTGCCGCCAAGGCCCGGCGTCCTGCCATTTGCCATCGCGATCACCGTTTTGAATGTATTGGGACACACCTGGTTGGGGTTCGAACAAGCGTGGCTCACGCCATTCGTTTCTCTCGCAGCGGCCTACCTTTCCGAGATCGCGGTGGAAGTCGCAATCAAGGGCTGGAGCCAGGCGCGGTTTCGCGGCGGCTTCCGCGCCCTGGCCACCTTTCTGCTTCCCGCGCACATCACGGGACTGGCTGTCGGGATGCTGCTGTACACGAACGAGCGGTTCGCCGTCGTCGCCTTCGCTGCGTCGTTGGCCATCTTTTCAAAGGTTCTCTTCCGGGTGCCGCAGCGCGGACCAGGACCGGCCAGCATTCATTTCATGAATCCCTCGAACCTCGGGATTGCCGTCACCTTGCTGCTTTTCCAGGATTGGGTTGGCGTCGTTCAGCCTTATCAGTTCACGGAAAACGTATCTGGTGCGCTGGACTGGCTGCTGCCCCTGGTCATTGTGTGCAGTGGATCATTTCTGAACTGGCGCGCCACCAAGCGCATTCCTCTCATCCTCGCCTGGCTTATCGGATTCGTCGCCCAGGCGCTCGTGCGTTCGATAGCCTCCCCGCAACACCTCCACACCCTGCTCGCTCCCATGACGGGCCTGGCGTTTGTCTTGTTCACGTTCTACATGATCACCGACCCCGTAACCACCCCCCGCGACAAGAAGGGGCAGATTCTTTTCGGCGCCGCTACCGCAACGGCGTACGGCCTGCTGTCTCACGCAGGGATCGTCTTCGGTCTCTTCTTCTCGTTGTGCCTCGTGTGCGCGGGCCGGGGAGCCTTGCTCTGGATGGAATCCCGGCGCGAAGCGGCCCCGGCTCTCGCGCCCAAGCTCGAGACAGATGGGGCAGTGTTGAAGTGACCCACCCCAGTGCGCACTGCGGGTGTTGTCGGCGGCTGGGAGGAATCGAGAAATGAGCGATCAGCAGCGGGCCGTGGCGATGGGCGGAGTGACCTTCCACCATCCAGCGGCATTCTGGTTCGGAGTGGTTGCCGTGATTGTCGGCGTGCTCTTGCACCTACCGATGTACCTTCACGGGCGGTACAACGGATACCGACTCGTGGGCATGCCCATGGATCTGTCGATGGGCATCGGCATGTTCTCGATCGTCGCCGGCATGGCTGCCAGCCTGTACGGCCTCTACCCCAGGGCGTCGGTGACCAACCTGCCCGCCGCGGTGCCGATTCGTGTCAGAGCGCTCGACGACGCTGCGATCAGTTGGGCCCACGTCGGCCTGATACTCGCGATGTCGGTCGC
>JAYTFV010000284.1:0-9371 GCA_043734065.1 Planctomycetota bacterium | reverse complement strand
GTCGGGTCGGCCGAGGGTTAGGTAACGGAAGGCCTCCCAGTGTTCGGGGTGTTGCTCGAGCATTCGGGCGAGGTGGGCGGCCACGACGCGGTTGCGATCGCTGAGTCGGGGGGGCTCGGAGCGCAGGGCGGGATGGTTCTCGGCGAACCAGGCGGGCATGCGGTCGGGGGCCGGGACTTCGATTTCCTTGGCCCGCTGGCTGACGTAGTCAGACAGAGACGGCGCGAACGTCTTCCAGTGTGGATATGGCGGGTCGACCTCCCACGTGTGAGCCATGCGTCCCATCACGAACAGCGAGGCTGCCTCGCCGATGGCCTCATCGAACCAGCGGTTCTCGTTGCCGATTCCGTTCTCGATCCCTCGCTCATAGTGGGAGACGATGTGCCCCAGTTCGTGGGCAAATTGGAATGCGAACTGCGCCCAGTACCGCCCCTTGACGTTCAGCCGGACCGTGTACTCTCCGTCGAAGGATCGGACATCATCGACCTGCGGAGCGGCATCGTTCGGGACGACATGGATGCGGATCAGACGCTCCGGTGGAATATGACGCAGCAACTCGCGTCCGGTCGACTCCAGGACTTTCTGAATGTCCTCCGGCCCCGCATCCCCCCAGCCGTTCGGATCGACGCGGATCACCAGCGGCTCCATAGCGGGAAGCGAGGTCGTGATGAGAACGAACACGACTGGAAGCCAGCGGAGGATGGACGACATCTTTGTTCTCTGGCTTACGGGGACCGGTAAGCGGGATTGCTCCGCTTCGAAGACTTCGCGTCGCAGCGAAACGAGTGGGGGCGTGGTGGCGGTTACTCGCGAGTGAGAGTCTCATCCAGATTGAGCAAGATCAACGTCACGCCGGTCAGGGCGGCGTGTTCGGGGACGTTGAGTGCGGCATCGCGAGGCGATGCTCCCTGTTTGAGCAGGCTCGCGGCGTCGGTCGGCGACTGGGTGTACTCGGCGAACTGGCGGTTGTAGCTGGAGGCGAGAACGGCGATCTCATCCGGCTTTGGCTGTCGACCTAGCAGGCGGCGGAAGGCGAACGCGATGCGTCCGTCGCGATCAGGGGACGCGTGCATGGCCCGCTCGGCGAGGGCCCGGGCCGCTTCGATGTACTGCACATCGTTCATCACCGCGAGAGCTTGCAACGGCGTATTGGTCCGCACGGGCTTCACGATACACGTCTGTCGCGGGGCGACATCGAAGAACATCGTCGGCCCGATGATCCGCCGCCAGAAGGTGTACACGCTTCGCCGGTAGAGCGACTCACCGGTATCGGGGGTGTAGCGTTTGCCGCCGAACGTCGCCTCCTCCCAGACTCCCTCTGGCTGGTAGGGACGGACCGGCGCGCCGCCGACTTTCTCCACGAACAGCCCGCTCGCAGCCAGCGCCTGATCGCGAATCATCCAGGAGGGAAGTCGGTAACGGGCCCCGCGAGCCAGCCACCGGTTCTGCGGGTCGTGCTCGACGAGCGCGGGTGTGACGTGCGAGCTTTGGCGGTACGTCGCGCTCATCACGATCCGCTTCATCAAAGCCTTCAAGTTCCACCCCCCATCGCGGAACTCGACCGCCAGCCAGTCGAGCAGTTCCGGGTGCGATGGCTTCTCCCCCTGCACGCCAAAGTCCTCCGAGGTCTTCACCAGTCCGATGCCGAACAGCTGTTGCCAGTACCGATTGACGACCACGCGCGGGGTCAGCGGGTTCTCCTTCGAGACGAGCCAGTGCGCGAGGCCGAGTCGGTTCTTCGCGGCCTCAGCGGGCATCGGCGGCAGGGCGTGCGGGGTGTTGGCGGAGACCTTAATTTCGGTCGGCTTGTTGTAGAGTCCCTTGGTGAGGATGAACGTCTCGCGCGGGGTCGGCTGGTCGGCCATAATCATCACACGGGCGATGCCTCCGTTGATTCCGTTGCGACGCTCGACCACGGACTTGAGGGTCTCGATCTGTTTCAGGTACGGCTCGTGCTCGATGTCGCCGAGCATCTCGATCAGCTTCTGCAACCGCCCCGAGTCGCGGTCGCCTGCGGGCTGGTCGAGGATCTTTTTCTGCTCCTCGGTGAGGTTTGCCGCCCGCTTGGACTTCGACAGCGGTCCCTCGGCGACCACAAAAAAATCCTTCTCCAGAGCGGTCAGCTCGGCAACCGCCTTCGCCTGCTCCGCGTTCACGGCTTCCAACTGCTGCGTCTGCTCCGGCGTGGGCAGGTCGAGGACCGGAGGCGTCTGCGGGTTCCCTCCGCCCCCATCGACCGGTGTCTGGTTGAAGAAGTCAAACAGCGAGTAGTAGTCGGCATTCGAAATCGGATCGAACTTGTGGTCGTGGCAGCGGCAGCAGTTCATCGTGAGGGCCAGCCACACGGTGCCGGTCGTCTCGCTCATGTCCATCACGTAGTCGACGCGGTTCTCGGCGGCGATGCGGCCCCCTTCCCCGTTAATCATGTGGTTGCGGAGGAAACCCGTGGCGAGCTTCTGCTCTCTCGTCGCCTCGGGGAGTTGATCGCCCGCGAGTTGCCAGACGCTGAACTGGTCGTACGGCATGTTGCGATTGAAGGCTGCGATGGCCCAGTCGCGCCACGGCCACATCGTGCGTTCGCCGTCCCCTTGATACCCATTCGAGTCGGCATAGCGGGCTGCTTCGAGCCACTCCCACACCATCCGCTCACCATAGCGAGGGGAGGCCAGCAACCGATCGACGAGCTGTTCGTAGGCCGCTGGGGAGTCATCGGCGAGGAATGCATCGACCTCTTCCGGCGTCGGCGGCAGCCCGGTGAGATCGAGCGACAGTCGGCGGATGAGCGTCGCCTTGTCGGCTGGGGGTGAGGCCGCGAGCCCCTCACGCTGCAGCCGCGCGAGGACGAAGCTGTCGATCGGATTGACCACCGTTCCGAACCCGGCGGGCACCACCGGGACTGCGGGAGAGACGAGCGGCTCAAACGCCCAGTGTTTCCCCCACACGGCCCCTTCGGCGACCCAGCGTTTGAGCGTCTCGATCTGCTGCGGCGTGAGATCGTGCTTGGCCTTCGGTGGCGGCATCACCTCATCCAGGTCTTTCGAGACGATGCGTCGAATCAGCTCGCTGGCAGCCAAGTCGCCGGGCTTGACGATGGCCTTCCCCTCATGGACAGCCAGCGCCCCGTCCTGCATATCGAGCCGCAACTCCGCCTCGCGTCCCTGCTCCGACGGGCCATGACACTTGAAGCAGTAGTCGGAGAAAATCGGCAGCACGTCTCGGCTGAACGAGACTTTGTCCTCCGCCGCCCATGCGCTCGATGACCACGAGAGAACCAGTGCCAGAGTCGTCCAGAATCGCCACACAGACATTCCCCGCATTGTCCAACAATGTTTAGCCGCGACGCGAAGTCTTCGAAGCGGAGCGCTCTGCCGTCACCCGGCATTCGATTGCAGACGCGGCTTCATCGCAAACTCCGCGACCTCGGCAATCGCGTGCAGCATCTTCGGCTTGTCGATCTGATGCACATCCAGTTTATGCCCGACGCTCGACAGCATCGTCAGCGTCAACCGACCGCCGAGGTGCTGCCGGAACTCTTCCAGCCCGCGGAATAGCGTCCAGGTGTCGTGCAACGCCGGGTGATCGAGAGTCAGCCCCAGGTCGCCCAGGGCCTTCAGAACCCGCTGGGCGTCCTCGCGCGGGAACCCGTGGACCAGCGAGCTGTAGAGCGTGTCGACCGCGACTCCGATGGCCACAGCTTCCCCGTGGCGGAGTTCGAAGTTCGACATGACCTCCAGCTTGTGGGCCGACCAGTGGCCGAAGTCGAGCGGGCGGGCCTCCAGCATCTCGAACGGGTCGCCGCCCTGCGTGATGTGTTGCAGGTGCAATTGAGCGGAGCGGCGGATCACCGGCAGGGCGGCGGTCATGTCGCGCTGGCCGATGCGGGGGGCGAGGCGGCACACCTCGTCGAACCCCTCGCGGTCTTTGAGGACCGTGACCTTCACCGCCTCCGAGAACCCGCAGCGGAAGTCTCGATCGGGCAAGGTGGCCAACAGCTTGGCGTCGTTAATGACGCCCCACGGGACCGCAAACGTCCCGAGCCAGTTCTTCTTCGCGAACAGATTCACGCTGTTCTTGACGCCCACGCCGGAGTCGGCCTGGGCCAGTGTCGTCGTCGGCAACCGGATCAGTCGAATCCCCCGATGAGCAATCGCCGCGGAGAAACCAACGGCATCGAGAACCGCTCCGCCGCCGATGACGACTATGTAGCTGCGACGGTCGAGGTCATCGGCGTTGATGGCCTGCAGCATGCGTTTTTGGGCGTCGATGTCGTTCTTGACGGCCTCGCCGCCGGGAGCGAACTGAATCGGGCCCGTGGAGGTGAAGTGGGCGCTCGATGCGCGGATCAGCGTCTCGATGCGTGGGACCAGCGCCGGGTCTGCCTTGGCGACAGAGTCATCGATCCATAACTGCACGCGCGGTAGTTGATCGCCCGACCGCTCGATCAGATCGAGCAACACCGGCAACTCGCTCCCCAACACATCGGAGGTCATCCGCAACCGGTGCCGGAACGGAACGGCGAACGCGATGTCGATACTTTCGTGCTGCGGCAGTGACATGGAAGGTGGGTCCGAGGAGCGGCAAGTCGGCGGGACGCATGGGAGACCTCCATTGTGAACCGAAACGGGTGCGACTGCAACCGGGGGGCGCGAATGATATGACACTTGCAACCCGGAAATACGGAGACAGATTGGCGCGCCGTTGCTCCGTCGGTAAAATCTGGTCTATGATCCACGCCTATGACGAAATCATTGACTTCATCGCCGCCGGAACGACGCCCGATGCGGTGGTACGTTTCGAGCCGTCTCAAAGTACCAAGGATCTCGTGGCGGATTTAATCCATAAGGAAAAGACGACCGGCTTGACCCCGGAGGAGTCCTCTGAACTCGATCAGTTCATATACTTGGAGCATATCATGCGGCTGGCCAAAGCCCGGGCGCGGAGTTTCTGCCCGCAATGACCAGCGACGTCAGTGCTGAACTCCGTCGTCTCGTCGCAGCGAGGGCGAACAGCGTGTGCGAGTATTGTTTGATTCACGAAGATGACACGTATCTCGGGTGTCTGGTCGAGCACATCATTGTTGAGAAGCACGATGGCCCGACTGCTTCAGAGAACTTGGCCTATGCCTGCGCGTGTTGTAATCGTGCGAAAGGCTCCGACATCGGAACCTTGGCGACGAGCGCTCGTCAGTTCACTCGATTCTTCAATCCACGCATTGACCGCTGGTGCGAACACCTTTTTTCTTCAGGGTGTATTGATCCAACCGCTCACTGCAATTGGTGAAGCCACAGCCAAGATTCTTCGATTCAACGACACCCCACGATTATTTGAGCGTCACACTCTGGAACGGGTTGATCGATATCTATCCGCCGAAGCTGCGAAATACCTGGATGAGAACCGTGCGTAGTGCAACGTACCACCGACGCAGCTCGGGTGGCACAGCCTGAGTCTTCGAAGGACATAGCGACCTCACGTTCCACCGACGTTTGATACGCACACACGTCCCCGGTGATCGTTGCTGGCTTGCCAACGGCTGACTCATCAGGCGGACTCATGTTACACTTATCTCTCGAAAGTCCCACCCCCTGCCCCGCCCCCGCCCTGCCCCTTCGGAGTGCTCCATGCGCCGCCCTGTCCTGATCTGTCTCGCGTTGTGCCTGTTCTCGACCAGTCTGCTGTGTGCCGAGACGCCCCTCAAGACGATCAAAGTCGGCGAGAAGCCGGAGAGCGTCTGCCGGGGGTTTGGCGGCAAGCTGTACGTGACGCTGATCAACGGCGAGGTGCCCGGCGATGGGACGATCGTCTCGGTTGATGGGGAGACCGTGACGGTGTTTGCCAAGGGGTTCAACAATCCCAAGGGCTTGGTCTTCGTCGGCGACTTCCTCGTGACTGCCGATGAGACGACGTTGTGGAAGGTCGACAAGGACGGCACCGCCAACAAGCTCGCGGAAGGGAAAAACTTCCCCCAGCCGATCGAGTTCCTCAACGATGTCGCAGCGGGCAAGGACGGGGCGTGCGTCTATGTGGCCGAGATGAGTACGCCGACCCCGATGTTCGAATCGGCGACAGAACGGAAGCTGTGGCCGCTCGACAGCGCAGAAGCCAAGAAGCTGCCGAACAAGGGATGCGTCTACAAGGTCACGCTGAAGGGCGAGATCAGCGTTGCCGTGCCCGCTGGCAACCCGGCGCTGCGGTTTCCGAACGGGGTGGCAGTCGGTGGGCCGCCGGGGACGGAACGGCTCTACGTCGCCGACTTCTTTGCCGGCGACATCGTCCACTACGAAGACGGGAAGTACACCGTCCTGGCCAGCGGCATGCGGGGCCTCGACGGGCTGACCTCGACGCGGGACTTCTTCTACGCTTCCAGTTGGACACAGGGCAAGGTCTGGAAAGTCGACCGCCAGACGAAGGAAGTCAAAGTCATCCACGAGGGACTCCAGTCCGCCGCCGACTTCTTCTACGACCGCGACAACAAGCAGCTGATCGTGCCCGACATGCTGGCTGGCACGCTGACGTTTCTGCCGATTGAGTAGTCGTAGTCGTTGCTCTCCGTCCCAAGCAGAGCTTGGGACCGAGAGTCGAATTTCCCCCTAGGCCCTCCCTCATGCATCTCGAAAAGGTCTCCATCTTCTGCTTCTTCGCCAGCTACGTGGTGGCGCTGGGGCTCGAGCTGACCCAATTCATGAAGAGCAGCCGCGTCAACCGCTGGGCCGCGATTGGGTTCACCGGAGCGGGGCTGCTCGCGCAGACGATGTATCTCGTCCACCGCAGCCGCGTCTCGCACATGCCTCCGCTGATCGGGTCGATGCACGACTGGTTGCTGGTGCTGGCCTGGGTGGCGGCGGCGGTGTATGTGGTGTTGGAGTTGCGGGACCGTCGACTGGGGCTGGGGGTGTTCCTGTTGCCGCTCGTGCTTCTGCTGGTCAGCGCATCGACATCGATGAAGAAGGAACCGCGAGTCCGAGACGCCCAATATGCGGTCGAGATGTTCCATGCCTCGCTGCTGGTGTTCGGGATTGCGGGGGTGACAGTCGGATTTCTGTTGAGTCTGATGTACCTCGTGCAGCACAATCGGTTGAGGCACAAGATGCCCGATCCCGACAGCCTCCAGCTATACAGCTTGGAACGGCTCGGGCGGATGAACTGGTGGGCCGTGGTGGGGTCGGTGCCGCTGCTGACAATGGGGATGCTGGCCGGGGTCTGTCTGGCCTGGAAGTCGCGGGCCACAGCGACCCCGGTCGATCTGTTCGCACCGGGGTTCGTGGTGATGTATGTGCTGTGGCTGGGGATGATCCTTTTGTTCGGGTGGCTCGTGAGTCGCATTCAGTCAACGGGGAAGATCGTGGCCTGGCGGACGCTCTGGGCGTGTGGGTTTCTGCTGGTGACGATGCTCTGCCTGGAGGTATTCACGGGTGGGATACACGGAAAGAAGAGCGGCGGAGGCCCAGGGCCCAGGGGCAAGGGCCTAGGGCCAGCGGCGGTGAGGAAACTCGCATTTCCCTCTGTCGATCAACCATCAACCATCAACCATCAACCCTCCCCTCCCCCGGAGGTCCGCACATGAACCTCCAGGTCGTCTTCTGCACCCATCACACCGCGAGTCTCTCAGTCCGCGAACGTTTGGCGTTCTCCTCGCCGGAGCATCTGGCGCGGGCCTACGAGGAGTTGCGAGAGCGATTCCCGCAGTGCGAGTTCGTGATCGTTTCGACCTGCAACCGGGTCGAGATCTACACCGCGCATGATGTCCCCGGCAGCGGTCCCGAACTCAAACAGATCGCCCAGTTCCTGTCGGAGTTCCACGACGTGCCGCTCGACGACTTCCTCTCCGAGCTGGCCGAGAAGTCGGGCCAGGACGCCGTGCGGCATCTGTTCGATGTGACGAGCAGTATCGACAGCATGGTCCTCGGCGAAAGCCAGATCGTGAACCAGGTGAAGTCGGCCTATGACTCCGCAGCCAAGGCCACCGCCTGCGGGTTGCTGACCAACACGCTCTTTCAACGAGCACTCGCGGTGAGCAGTCGCGTCCGTACAGAGACACGGCTTTCCGAAGGCCGCATCTCGATCGCCAGCGTGGCGGTGATCGACTTCGGCAAGAGTATCTTTGACAACTTCAGCGACAAGACGGTGCTGGTCATCGGGACCGGAGAGATGGGCGAGGAGACCCTCCGCTATCTGAAGTCCGAGGGGGTCAAACGCATCCTCGTCTGCAATCGAAACCCTGAACGGGCGCTCCGGCTGGCCCACGAGTTCGGCGGCATCGCCCGCGATTGGGCGACGCTCGATGACTGTCTGTGCGAGGCGGATGTCATCGTCAGCACCACCGGGGCCGATCGCCCGATCGTCGATGTGCCTCGCTTCCGGTCGATCCGCCAACGCACCGGCGAGCGTCCGGTGTTCATCCTCGACCTCGGGGCCCCGCGCGACTTCGATCCCGCCGTCGGCAAGATCGACGACAGCGTGTTCCTGTACGACATCGACGATCTCGAAGCGACCTGCCAGCGAAACCGCGACAACCGTGCCCATGAAATCGAAGTCGCCCGCAAGATCATCGACGACGAAACCACCCGCTTCATCCACGACCTCAACCACAAATCGACCGGTCCAATCATCAAGCAGTTGCGGGAACACTGGCAGGAGATCAGCCGCCAGGAACTCGATCAGCTGTTCCGCAAGGCCCCGCACCTGAGCGAACCCGATCGCCAGGCGGTCGAACGCACGGTCGACCGGATCGTGAACAAGCTGCTGCACCCGCCGCTGGAGGTGTTGCGAGATGAATCCCGCACGGGGACGCCGCACGGGCTGCTGGAGGCGATCCGGCGGTTGTTCCGAATCTCGTAGCGTCAGTTGTGAAATACCAAGGAATCCGCGTGAATCCGCTGGGCTGCCCCTTGAGAGCGAACAAGGGCCGTGTATAGTCGAGGTTGGGTTGTATGGTGTCCAATCCGCTGTTTTCCTTTCCCATCTGAGACTCGCATGCCAGGTGAACCGCCGATCATGGAAGTCTACTCTGTCGGCCCCACGACCGTCGTGGGGTTCGGGGGGCGGGAGTTGCTGGACACGGTGAATCTGGCCCTCTGTCGCGAAGAGATCGTGTCGCTGATCGCTCGCGAACACTGCCGCGTGCTGGCGGTCGATCTGACTGGGGTCAGGTTGATTCCCAGCGGTCTGCTGGGGTTGTTGGCGTCGATCCGTCAGGTCGGGGCCGAGGTTCACCTGTACAACCCCTCGGACGATGTGCGCGAGGTGCTGTCCGTCACTAATCTCGATCGTCTGATGCCGGTGCATGAGGTCGATCTGGGGGACGAGCGGACACGTTAGAGTGATTTCCGTCATTCACAACAGAAGTGGCGAGCCGGGCGGCGTCAGCCCTCGGA
>JAYTFV010000283.1:0-9291 GCA_043734065.1 Planctomycetota bacterium | reverse complement strand
TCGCGACCCTGGGCTGTGGTGGACAACCCCTTCGGGGTACAGAGGTTCCATGTCATGGAACAATTTGCGCAGCGTGCGAGCATTCTTGACGTGAGTAGTACAGTATAAGACAGCAGTTTGCGTGCCCCGTAGTCCGGACGCCTACGAACGGATGTGGACGAACGGACGTGGACGTTCGTTCTACGGTAACATCCACTGGGCAAATCCCGTTCTTAAGCTGTGTAGCCACAAAGAATCCGGGTGCTGACGCACTCCGGCTCGCCCGCGGATTCCGGCACGGCTCTCTACTCGTGCCGCATCGCGGACTCGGCGGAGAGCGTTTTCGACCCGAGATAACTGCCGGGAAGAAAGCTGACACTCCCGAACGGGACGGAGACCTTCACCCGGCACAGATCGCGTTTGTGGGCATTGGCCAGGACATTGGACGCCGCCGTATTCCCCGCCGCTTCGGTGATGGTGATGGTGACCGTCACATCCGCCGCGGCGCATTGCGTCGTCGAGACAATAAAGTTCTTGGCATCGGTGGTGACCGCCGTGTTGGTGCTGCCGGTCAGGATCGCGGAACGAGCCCCTTCGCGGGCTGCGTCACTGAGCAACTGACCGACCATGAACGCCCGACCGAACTCGATCACCCCGAGAACGAGCATGCAGAAGATCGGCATGACGAGTGCCATTTCCACGAGGGCGGCACCCGATCGCGGCGGAGATGGGGGACGAAGAGTCCTGACGAAGGAGGAACGCATGCGAACACCGGGGAAGACCTGAGACACGAGGGGATGAACAGACAACGGCGAGGCAGAGCGGGAACCCGATCCTCAGTGAACGATCGACGAGGACGTGAAGATCGTGCCGGTCCCGACCGTGGTGGTCCCCGCCACTCCGGCGGGTTCCACGTAGCTGGCGGGCTGAACGACGACCGCCTTCTGGTTTCCGGTTAGCTGCACATTCAGGATGCGAATCCCGACGAACTTGACGATGATGTAGTTCGCGTTGTTTCCGGTACCGCTGACGGAGGTGAAGATCGGGATCATACGGGGTTTCCCCTTGATGGCCTCCAGTTCACTCTTGATCCCCGCACTGAGTCCCGTGTCGGCGTTCAGCGTGATCGAGCCGCTGCTCCAGTCGAAGGCCCCTCCGAAATAGGACATGTCATCATCATTGATGCCATACAGGATCTGCCGTTTGATGTCGGCGGTGCTGTTGTTGCTGCTGCCGATGTCCACGGTTCCCCGGTTTCCGGCTGTGGTCGTCGAACTCGACAACGGGTAGAGATCGACTTCCTTAACGCCATCCGATCCGCTGGTGATCGCACCCGTCGAGTCATTGTAGGAGTAGTTATCATTCCCATTCCCCGCCAGGAGGTTGTTCCAGGTGGGGAGGTCGAGGGTGATCGGCAGGATGTTGAGATTCACGCCGGGAATCTTCTTCAAACCCGTCACCGGCAGCATCGCGGAACGACCGACCCGGTGGATGTTCGTCTTGTTCTTGCCGAGCACGGGTGCGAAAAACAGGTCCAGAGGCTGGTCCCCCAAAGTGCTTCCCGCCTGGTCCCGGTGCAGAGTGACCTCCACCACGTTGTACGGACTCACATTCCAGATGGTGACCCAGGACGAAGTCGCCGCATTCCAACTGTAGTTTCCGACCTTCACGTCGCGGCTCGAATTCGCGTACACCGAATTCAGCCCACCCCCCACGTTGGCGGCGGCCACAGCGACGGCCGCTGTTTTGGCATTGGCTGCGGCCTGTGCGGGTGTCAGCGTGCCCGAGATGCCATCCGGGAGTTCCAGTGTGGCGGCCAAGGCAGCGGCATCGGCCGTCATCGACAGTTCATTGCGGGTCTTCGTGATATACCCGATGTCGACGACGAAGGCCGTGAAGGCGATCAGCATCGAGATTGTGCAGGACGCCAGCACGAGGACATTGCCCTTGCGAAGCGGCGAGACAGGAGTCGGACGAGTGAGTCTGAGCATGGGAGTGAGCCTGGCATTCAGGAAGCGTGAGGACGAAGTGGGTCAGTGGTGACAATCAGGGGTGCAGCAACCTGCTGATGAATGTGGCAGGGGCGTCTCGCCCCTGCGTTTTTCCAGGGAACACGGGCGGGACGCCCGTGCCACGGAACATGTTCCATGGATGGGCTAGCTGGCCCACTGCTCCACGATCACGTCGCTGGTCACTGTCCGATACAAACCGTCTGCCGTGTAGTAGCGGTAGGCCGTCCGCTTGAACATCTTCACGCGGTTCGCCCCGTAGGAGACTCGCGAATTCCGGATCGAATGGGCCGGGTTGAAGTGATTCAGATTGTCGAGTCCCACATCCACACGCTGCTTCAGCGTGCCGACATCACCAAACGTGCCCCAGCTCTCGGAAGTGCCGTTGATGACTTCCATCAGCACCTTGTTGTTCTAGATCGCGGACGCCGTGGTGAACGTGATGACCTCATTGGAATTTTGCAACTCCGCCGGGGCATGCTGGCTGCGGTCGCCGACCAGCGTGTTGCCTTCCCAGCACTGCAACTGCATCCCCCCGTCGGCGAAGTCGGGCTGCGTGCCGTGGTTGAGTTCAAAGACCGAGTGAATTCCGGTCAACGGATTCTCGGGTCCAAAGATCGAGACAATCTGAGGGGCATCCACATCGGGATCGGGATCCCCGACCAGGATGTACCAGTCCTCTTCCACGCGGAGGATGTCCGGGCCGTCGTCGCCGCCATCCGCCAGAACGCGAGTCGAGGCGCCCACAGCGGCGGCCAGTCCGAGTGAGGAAGCGAGAAAGTTGCGGCGTTGCATGAGTGGGTTCCCCTCTGATGATCGAAGTGTCATACAACAAAGCTAGGTCACAAAATCGCCGCAGAAGCGGAAGCTCGATGATTTTCTTTTTTTCTGATGAGGATGCGATTGACTCCGGAGATTTGTCCTCGAAATGCCACGTCCGATGTGCTGGAGAGGGGAGGAGGGGAGGAGGAGCTTGGTGAAACGAGCGGAAACTGGTGGGGATTGAAATGACGAAGGGCCGGGAGTTCTGTGGTGCCCTCCTCCTCGCCGAGCAGGCGAGCCGGGCGGCGCTAGCCCCCGGACCGGGCAGCTCACGAACTCCGCTATCGCGAAGACGTCCGAAGTCTTCTGAGACTTCGGAAGTCTGGTCTCTCGCGAGAGAGTCCGGGGGCTGACGCCGCCCGGCTCGCTGGGTTTTGAGTGGGCGGTCGCGTGACCCAAGGTGCAGTAGCTGGCGCGATGCAGAGCGGATTTCGCGAACCGCTCTTGACCCGCACCCCGGTTTCCCGGTAATCCACCCGCAGAATCTGCCGATTCCGCTGCGCACGGACTGCACAGCGGGCAGTGGACGGGGTGTTCCCATGTGGACTGCGAAATGGATTTCGGTGTGCGTGGCCAGCTTCGTCTGGCTCGGGGCACCGTCCTGCGCGAATGCCCAATGGGCCACCACCCAGACTGCTGGCATCTTTGAGTTTCGCTCTGAGTATCCCCTCGACGATAAAGAGAGCCAGGCTTTGATCGTACAGATCACCCAACTGCAAAGTGACGTTCAGAAGCTGCTGAATCTGAAGCCGCAGGGGCAGGCGGTGGAGATCAACCTGTTCCAGAGCAAGACGAGCTATCGAGCCCATCTGGCGAAGCGAGTGCCCGAGGGGCTGAACCGCCCGGCCCTATTCGTGCAGGGATCGGACGGGGGGCGGGTGTACGTCTATAAGCGGTGGGGCTTCGATGTCGACCTGCGACACGAATGCACGCATGCGGTACTGCACAATGCGCTCCCCTATGTTCCGATGTGGCTCGATGAGGGGCTGGCCGAATACTTCGAGGTCGTGGCCTCCAAACGGAGTACGGGCAACCCGCATTTCGCCAGCCTCAAGCGAGCGATCCTGTTCGGTTGGCGGCCCGGCATTGCCAAACTCGAAGCGGCGGAAGACCTGGCCGACATGGGAGCGGACGAGTATCGCGAGGCCTGGGCCTGGGCGCACTTCATGCTGCATGGTCCGCCGGAAGTGCGACAGGTATTAAGCGACTATCTGTTCGACGTCCAATCCGGTGAGGAAGCCGGACTATTGAGCGAACGGCTCATAGAAGCCGTGCCGCAAGCGGAGATCCGGTTGGTGGAGCACATTCGCCACTGGCGCTGACGCGCAAGACAGCGAGTAATCGGGGAGTGCATGATGGGTGAATTTCGTCGAGTGACGATTGTCGCATTGGGGACCGTACTGGGGTTGCTGGCGACCTCGGAGACGGTCCGCGCACAGACTGGTCAGATGCAGACACCTCCCGCGAAAACGTCCCCGCAAGTCCACCCGCTGGTCCCAGCGATCGCGCTGGCCAAGACCTCACTGGCCAAGACCAACGCCCTCTCTGACTACGAGGGCACGCTGACCAAACGCGAGCTGATTGGGAACACGCTCACGACGCAGATGATGCAGATTCGCGTGCGGGAAAAGCCGTTCGCGGTGTACCTCAAATACGCCGCTCCCAATGAGGGGCGCGAGGTGCTGTTCGACTCCTCCCAAGACCCGGCCAAACTGCTGGCACACGAGGGAGCTGGCCCCAAGGCTCTGCTCGGGACGCTGGCCCTGCCGCTCAACGATCCCCAGGTGATGGCCGAAACCCGGCATGCCGTGTCGGACCTCGGCCTGAGTCGACTGGTCCACCTCGTGATCGAACAATGGGAGTTGGAGTCGAAGTATGGCGAGGTCGATGTGAAGTATTACCCGAATGCCAAGATGGGCCGGATCGAGTGCGAGACTCTGGAAGTGACCCACCCCCGCCCGCGTCGCCAGTTCAAATATCACCAGACGCGGCTGTTTATTGAGAAGGCCACCGGGCTGCCGCTGCGGGTGCAGAATTACGGTTTCCCTCAGCAGGCCGGTGTCGAGCCGCCGCTGGTCGAGGATTACGCCTACACCGGCCTCAAGACGAACCTCGGTCTGAAGCCACTCGACTTCTCGCGGACGAACCCAGCGTACCGGTTTCAGTGAAGTCGGGAGTCGGGAGTCGGGAGCAGGACACCAGTTTCTCTGGCCATCCGCCATCAGCCATCCGCCTCCCCAAACAACTCCCGGTACTTCCGCATCGTCTGCTCCGCAGCCGCGTCCGAATTCGGCCACGGCAGGCACTCCGCCGACACGTACCCGCTGTATTTGATTTCGCGGAGAGCCTGCACAATCGGCGGCCAGTGCATGTGCCCCACGCCCGCGGCACAACGGGTCGTATCGACGCAATGCACATGCCCCAGCCACCGGCCCGACTGCCGCAACCCGGCTGCGATGTCGACCTCTTCAATGTTCATGTGGAACAGGTCGGCCAGCAGCCGCGTGTTGGTTGCGCCGAACTCTTCGAGCAGAGTCACTCCATCCCCCTGGGTGTTGCACAGATTCGTCTCATACCGGTTCAGCGGTTCATACAGCAGCGGAACGTTGTACTGACTCGCATGCTCCTCGAGGTCGACGAGAGCCTCGCCCAGCCAGCCCCGCGCGGTCGCCTTGTCGACGCTCCCGCCCCAGCGTCCCTGCATCGACCCGATGATCGCCGGAGCCTGGTTCGCTCCGCCGAAGTCGATCATCGACCGGATGAAGTCCGCCGCCTGCTTCCGCACGCTGGCCTCCGGGTCAGTCAGCGTCAGCTTGTGGATCACCCACCCGGCCCCGGTGCCGACAGCGGCGAGTTTGAGTTTGTGGACGGCGAGTTGCTTCTTGAGAGACTCTGTCGAGACCGCATTCGGGCCGGGCGCGAACAACTCGACCGCATCAAAGCCGAGTTCCGCCGCCTTGGCAATCCCCTGCCCCAGGTCGTCCCAGAACACAAACGGCCCCCCCTTGGCCTGGGGGACGAGACTGATCGTGACGGCGGTGCGGATCGGCTGAGGCATGGAAAGTTTCCGAAGTAGCCACGTTCGCCAGAACGTGGGCGGTGACGCAGACGGGGAAGTAGAACGGAATTCATTCCGTTTTTCAGCCGCAGGAAGGGAATAAATTCCGTTCTACGGTCGATGACCGACTCATCCCCAGCAGGCGGTCGACCTCGAACTGGAGCGGTTTCCCCACCGGATCAGACCCCACACGTGACAGTTGCTCCTTCAGGACGGTGAGGTCGGCGACCTCATCCACATCTGTCCACGGTGCCAAAAAAGCGACGACCAGTTGCTAAGTGAGGGCCCGCGTCAAGGTCTGTGCTAGAACCAGCGGGCTGCTCCAGGAGATGCGTTCGAACAGTTGCGGCACCGGTCGGCGGAGGCCCAGCAAGTAGTACCCGCCGTCCTCTGCTCGACCGATGACACAGTCGTGGTGATCGAGGGCCGCGAGCGCCTCAATGATGTACTCCAGCGGCAGCGTCGGGCTGTCCGACCCGATCACCAGCACGCAGTCATCGCTGGCACAGGCGATCTCGAACCACGCCGTCAGATGGGCTCCCAGATCACCCGGCGGATGCGGCCAGAGTTCGTAGCCCTCGAACTGGCCGAACCAATCCCGGTCGGCCTGGCTGTCTGCGGCATGGGCCATCACCCGCCGCAAGTCGAGACCGCGTACCCGAGCCAGCAGCGTCCGCAGGCTCACCTCAGCGAACCTCGCCGCCGCCTCGTCACCAATGACCGCCGTCAACCGCGTCTTGACTGCCCCGGGCACGGGGCGTTTCGCAAAGAGCCCGAGTGTGGGCATGGGGTATTCCGAAGAGCTGCCAACGACGATGCGAAGATATGATGTCGGGGAGATCGAATCCATACTTGAGGGTGCATCGTCAGGCTCTTCGCCGCGAAAGCGGCAACTGCATGCAATCGTGGGCGCAGCCCATGGAAGTACGGCAAGAGTTCGAATCAGCCACGAGAGCGACGGCAGTGGTGAACGCGAAATCATTCGTTGTTTTCACGTGCAGCCCCCAGTGCAGCACAGCCGCAACCGAAGGGAAAAGCCATCAGCCGTCAAACAGAAATCACTCATCACCCAGGCGACCTCTGCACCCCAAAGGGGTCACACTTCATCGCCCAGGGTCGTGACCACTGCGTGTGAGAATGGAAGCCGTGCAAACTCCACTCGACCACCAGCCGGTCACGCCGCACCTCTTTCCACCCTGTGGTTGCGGCTCTGCCGCGCTGGGAGGTTCGTACTCAAGTTTCGAATTTCGAATTTTCCGGCGCAGGCCACCCGCCGGAAAAGAGCAACTCGCTCAATCCAGTAACCCGCCGCGAGAGCAAGGGCGTACGTCTCTCGATATTCTCCAAGAGTTCGGTCTCCTGAGACACCCCGGCTAACGCGTGCGGCCCGATACCTGACGCCTCCTCGCTGCTCTCGGCCCTCGCTGACGCGTCGGGTTGCCTGGGCTTACGTCGCCGCCCTCTTCAGCGTCCACCACCGCTGCCAGTCCCGCTGGTCGTAGCCGAAGTTCTGCTGCGTGATCCCTTTGAGCGCCTCCAAGACCTGCGTATTGCGGACATCGGTTTTCACATTGACGGTCCGCATGCGTGTCGGGGTCGGATCATTGACCGTGTACCCGAACGGCAACTGCCCCAGTCGACTCATCATCTCGATATTAGAGGGGATTATCGCCATATTGCCCGACGGCAGCATCGTCGGCACTCCGTTGGAGGCCACGCCGAAGCCGATATCGCCCGACGTATCCGGCACCGAAATCTTGTAGCGGTGCGTCGTGATCAGGGCATCGATCAGGTCCGGTATCACCCGCTCGTCACCGAATTTTCCGATGACAATTGCGGCCCGTTGGACAACGTCATTCGACTTGTCCTTCAACCCCGGCAGGCAATACTTCACGACCTCGGTCTTCTGGTCCGCATCGATCGTGTCCAGGGCCAGGCGGAAGATCTGCTCGTTCCCTTCGGCGAGCATCTCCTGTGACAGACGCCGCACCGGCTTGAGGCCTTTCAACTGGCCAGCAACTTGTACGAAGAGCTGGCGGTACTCCGGGTTTTGCTGTTGGCCGAGGTAGTTCCACAACGCCGACACCGCATCGGGATCGTCGATCGACCGCAGGTTCTGGAGCCCTTCGGCGACTCGCCGGGGATCGCGGCCCCCCAACCAGCCGGTCCACTGCTTGACCTTCGGAAACCACACCTGCTCCGCCGCTCGCTCGGCACCGGTCTTCTCCAGCAGCTCCAGCTCCAAATGCGTGATCCACTTCCCCTTGTGCAGGACGTACCCCTGCTTGGCCATCGACTCTTCCCGCGACATCCACTCGCCGTTCTGGCGCACGTGACCCAGCGAGCGGTGGGTCACTTCATTATCGGGATCGAGTTCCAGCAGATGCTCGAGCTGCTCCACCCGCTGGGCCTTGAGCTGCCGCGAGGAACACCAGTCGGCCAACTGCTGGTGGGCCTCGATCGTGTGCGGGATTTCGCGGGAGCGGGTGACGTACTCTTCCACAGTCGCCGACCGCATCTGCACCGAGTCGACCTCGCTGCGGGGGACGGTGATCGTGGCCCCGGCAAACGAGACGACCGTTAGCTCCGGATCGTGGGTCTTATCGCTCCCCTTAACGAGCGTTCCCCGCACCTCACCGCCGTTTTTCAGACGCACGAGGTCCGCCTGCGCACACGAACCCCCGCCCAGCCCCACAGCTGTGGCCACAATCAAACCCCAAGCGTTGAAACCACTGTGCATGTTCTCCACTCCGTCGCATCCGACCTGGAGAATAGAATACCGACTTGAGAAGTCCAATACGAGAAGAATCTGAAACGGGACGCACGTGAGCAACAGAAAGTTTTTGGCTCAGTCGTGCGGGTAGAAATAGTCTCCCCGCCACTGGGGCTGGCCCCGGTGGTCTCGACACAACTCCCCACCCCGCAGGGGTCACAGCCCATAGCCGGTGGTCGAGCGCAGCGACACCACCGGTCTTGGAGGCGGAGACTCGTGTATCCCGGAGGGATTCCAGCCGTCCCGACCAGTTCAGTGATGCGAAGGCTGCAATCCCTTCGGGATAGACGGACTGGAAGTCGCCTCAGTCCGGTGGTGTCACTGCGCTCGACCGCCGGCTATGGGCTGAATTCCCTTCGGGAAAATGACAGCCGCCGGGTGCCACTGGCGAGGGCTTTGACTCGCCAGTGCTGAAACACCCGACCACGGAATGGACGAAGCACAGTCGGTCAACGCACGCAGACACTGGCGGTCCAAAGCGACCGCCAGTGGCACCCGCGCGCGGCGTAGCCGCAACCAATATGAAGCGATCAGCCATCAGCGATCAGCGGTCAGCGGTCAGCCAGAAAGCCGCATCCGTCGAGCCGCCCTCTGCACCCCAACGGGGTCGATACATCACAGCCCAGGGTCGCGACCACCGGGAGCGCACC
>JAYTFV010000282.1:0-17723 GCA_043734065.1 Planctomycetota bacterium | reverse complement strand
CGGGGGCTGACGCCGCCCGGCTCGACTGATCGGCGAGAGGGGAGAGTCTCACCCGCTCCTCCCCCTCCCGTCACACGATGTCCTGCGGCCTTCTCGGTTCCTCCCCAGAAGGAATCCGCCCCGCCAGCGCGTTGGCCTCCTCCAGAATCAGCGCTGACTGCTCCCGAAACCGATGCTCATCCTCCGGAGCCACATCGACCGACCGCCGCACCTTGGCCAAGAACGCTTCGAGATCGTGATCGACGATCTCATGCACATACGTCGAAGCCAACCACCGCCGCAGCGGCAGATACGACACCCGCGTCGAGAGTTCCTTGCACGGCGTGTGCCGCGTCAACGCCCGCGCTGCATTCAGCGCCCCGGTGAGTCGGTGCAGCGAGTCGTCCAGACGATGGGCCACCGGTTGGGTGGAAGCAAACCGCGGGAGCCTCTCTGCTGGCTCAGGAACCACTGTTTCATGAGCAAACTGCATGTCTCGTTGGTCGGTCGAAGAGGCAATTGAAGGTACTTGAGTCAACTTGTTTTCTTTGATCAGCGTACGAAATACGCGATGCCCTTTGATCGAACTGTTCGAGAATCGCGGTTGGTCAACATACCAACGATCACCGGCGATCAAATAGGCGTCTTCGGATTGATACTTCTCCTCAATCGAGATGCCCACGACCGGTTTTCCGACGTGGTCCTTGATCGAGTCAACCTTGTCATCCTTCATCGTACAACTCATTACACGGTTCCATAACCGCAAGCAAGGATTTCGCTCAGGGACAAGGGTATTCTCCTTGTCATTGCCCAAAGCCAGCGTGTCCGGCAGACCTTGAATCTTGTATTCCCCAATGACCTTCAATTGGTGAGCGTTCGGAGTGCGTGTCACTTCGATCTGCAGAATCGGCGATGCTGCGTACAGTCGCAGTTGGTCTCCTTTGGGATGAAGTGTCCAGGCCCCCTGCAACACGGCTCGCCGATCATCTTCGAATTCGCCATAAATGGTGGTCGTGCCCGCATCCAGCATATCCAGCAATACGCATTCTCCAATTGGCACCTCGATCACTGTATCCTTCGCGATGGGAGGAAGCGGCGCTTCCTTCGCGAGACTAGGAAACCTCTCCTTGGTCAATGAGACTCCAGAATGGGGAGTGTCCGCTACTTTGAGATAGGCAGCGTTTCGATCGGGAGAGACCCAGTGACACTCAATCAGCCCCGTTGTCGTTTCCGATGAAAAGCACTGGATGTTTTCGACCTTCATCGGCGGAACCAGATGACGCCCACCGCCGGTTGTTCGAAATTCCGGATAATTCTGGTCATCGGAAAGGACGACCGCCCAAGTTGTGACTTCGACCGAGTGACGACTTCGCGGAACTCCATCGTCAGAGGCTTTTGGAAGCCCTGGGAGATTTCGTGATACGACACAGAAGTATTGCGATGAAGAATTTTTCACATCTCCGTCGGAGTAGATATGACGTGCGTTTTCAATCTTTTTGTTTGCAATTGTGGCTTCTTGGACAGAGGCGTTGTGAATGATCCGTCCTTCGCACACTGCCAGTCCTCGACCAACTCTGATGGTAGCGTCATTGACAGTGACTCCGAGACCCTCACGCTTATTGTCGACAAACTTCCCCACGACCGTGATCCAGTCCGTCAGCGCCGCCATCTGCTCGTTCCAGTCGGAGTCCAGAATCGGGCTTCCCTGGCTCAGGTAGATGCCATTCAATCCGATCTCGGGATCGTTTTCGAACCGGCTGAAGTCTCCGAACATCGCTCGTCTCCCAGGGGCGTCTCCGCCCGATCTCAGTTCGCGTACAAGACGCTCAAGGTGTGTGTCGCCGGCGTGAACTCTTCCAACCGCCGCCAGAGGGCCCGCTCCCGGTGCGGCGTGAACTGGTCGTGGAACACGCCCATCTCACCCCCATCATCCGCCCCCATCCGCACCGCCACCGGAGCGGACCGCCGCAATTGGCAGTATCCGGGATCGCCGTATTCGAGGCTCTCGAAGTCGGCAGTGGTCAGAGCGACCGGATCACCATCATCTGGAGCCAACTCAGGTTGGCACCGCAGTCGCGGGGGATGCTCCGAATACTGCTTTGGTGGCCCCTCTATGATCTTCCCAGTTGCGTATGAGAACCGAATCATCCCGACCTGTGTGCGTTCGACATGAACGCGGCCTGTCGAGAGGCAGTTGTCCATGACCTCCAAGGTCTGAACATTCAAAGTCCCCAGGAAAGTCGAACGACTCGCTTCCAGCCTGAGTCCCGCAGGCTGGAACACACTCAATGCCATGTCAATCGCCCTGGTCGCCAAGTGGATGGCGGCAACAGGCTGGGTGGCCCCTCTCAAGGCACTCGCGACAAGCAGCCCAATGGCGGCCGCTGCCCGGTACTCAGCTCCTCCCATGCTGGCGACACTCCCCCCCTGCCCATCCACGATACTGTCCAGCACCCGCAGCCGCGTCGCGGGCGGCGGGCAGTGTTTCGCGTCCCCACCGCACGGGGCACAGTCCGCACCCTGCGGAGCCACGCACCGGCACGTCTCAATCGGCCCCGTGATCGCATGGTCCAGGCACACCTCCCCGATCCCCTCGCCAATCAACAGCTGTCCGTGGCTCGCCCTGTCGCCCTTCCCACTCGGGCAACAACAGTGCGGCGAACGCGGCACCAGCGTCGTGTGCCTCAGCAGCACCCGGCTCGGCTCGAGAAGAACGATCTCGCCCGGCTCGTTCGAACAGCCCGCTCTCACCACCGGCTTCGTGGGATCAGCGATCTGGCTCACGCACATCCCCTCCGTCGAGATCACCAGCCCGTCCAACACCAGTTTCGCCCCCGCGTGCAGACTCCACCGCAGCGGCAACGGCTGGCACGCCCCCCCGTCGGGCAGCACCACGAACGGACACGCCCGCGCCGCCGCCCGAATCTCCACCGTCACATTCGCCGGGATCTGAATCTCCTGGACCAAGGTCAAGCGATACACCCCCGTCTCGGCCAACTCCAACACGACATGCCGCTGGTCGGCGGTGGCTGAGGTGCCCAGAGTGGTGAGCGTCTTTAGCCGCTCGACCAGGAGACGTACCGCTTGATCGATGGTTGATCCCTTCGGCGGCGCGGGATCGTCGGGCTTCTGAGGAGCCGCCGAGCAGCGAGCGTCGACACGCACCGGAGGCTCCGTCGGCGTCACGATCCACGTGGCCATCTTCCGCCGGGGATCGGGCGGGCGACGGTACTCGCCGCCGCCCAGGTCGCCGCCGAACGCGGTGTGGTACGTGACTTCGAAGTCGTCGCACGAGATCGCCTTGTCACACATCGGAGCCGCGAGGCCGCTCTTCACCACGAACCGTCCGAGTACCGGATCGATACACACCGGCACCTCGTCGGTGAGTCGGCCATCGATCGAGGCAAGTTCACCATCCGCGAGCGACCCCACCCGAATCCGGCTCGCCGGAATCTCCACGAACCCGCCCCCGGTGGCCACCATGGGGCAAATCCCGACGCAATACGCCTTCTCCGCATTGATCCGGATCACCAGACTCCGCCCCGCCGCGTAGTAGTTCGGACACGGATGCCCGTGGCGATCTCGCAGATTCGCCCACGTCAACGCCACCGGCAGCTCGCACTCCTTCGCCAATGCCTCCGGATCTTTCGATAGCTGTGGCAGGTTGTACAGCGGCACTTTCAGCCCCAGCGGGTGGAACGTGAAGTACCGCGTCTTACCGACCTCGCCACACCCCGGCGTGACTCCCGTGTATGAGCAGACCGTCATGCGCCAAACCCACAGCCCGACCTTCCGCGGATGAATCGGCAACCCGTGGGATAGGCTTCCAGCCTGTCTTCCCCGGGCCTCGACAGGCTGGAAGCCTATCCCACTCTCCTTCCGGAAGTTCACCGTGTGCCCCACCATGTTGAACGGCCCACCGATCCGGGCGATCTGCGCTGCGTCCCGAAAGTTCGGCAGCCGGAGTGTGTCCCACGACTCGGCATCGGCAAATCGCAAATCCGGCGTCGCCGCCACCTGCTTGCGAAACTCCACGGCGAACGCAGACCACCCGGCTGTGTCGAGGGCGATCTCCTCCAGCACCGGCAGCGTTCCTTTCCGCCGCCGGTACTTGACGATGTTGGCGATCTCGCGGCGCGGGAAGAGCCAGCGGTTGCGGGCCTGCACATGCGGGTCGGTGATCTGTCCGCTGGTCGGAATGACCGGCGTGTGCCCCACCAGTTCACCGATGTACGGCACCACCCATTCGTCGCACGTCTCGATGAACCAGTTGTCGTACAGCCGGTCCATGTCGCGCTGGATGACATCCACCTGCTCGGTGACGACGCTGAGCAACTCCCGCAGCGGCCCATTGCTCTCTTCATCGCGAATGCGATAGATCGCGGGGATCAGGTTGTAGAGTCGGTCGTTGAAGGGGGTCATTTGATCTCCTTCAAGAGGATCGTCCCGGCGAGGTCCGCGAAGTACGCGAGTTGGGCGGGGAATGGTGCGGGAGTGTTGGCCTGAGCGTTTGGAGGTGGGCGGTCGCCGGTGTCGTTGGCGAAGATGCGGAGAGTCACGATGGCGTCTGTCAACAAGTTATCGTCGATCTTGATGGATGGCTTCGGGTCATCAACCGCCACGGCAGAGATGAAATGTTTTCCATCCGTCTTGAAAGATGTGTTCGCCTCCAGAATGTGCCCGAGCTTTTGTGGCCCTTGTGTAGATGTCGGGTTTTTGACGAGCAATGTGTCGATGTCAGCATCCTGATTGCGGGCGATTTGGCAATCGATCCGGTCCTTTGGCAGCTTCGCCGAGGCAATACAAGCCGCCTTGCGCACCATGTCTCCCGTTCCGTAGAACTGCCGCATCCGGTCAAACATGTCCACATCCACATACCGCACGCCGGGTGTGTTCTGGATCGTCTCGATCAGATCGCTGAGCAGCACCGACTCACCCAATTCGGCCTTCTCGAACGTGAACCGTGCCAGAATCCGCCGCTTCACCTCGGCCTTCACCACCTCAAACAGGCGGTCATCCTCGATCTTGATTTTCGCCTGCATCAGCAACAGCAACAACTCGCGCGGCTCCACCAGCACCGCCTGTTCCGGGTCGGCGTACTTCTTCACGGTCGTCACCAGATTGCGATACATCAAACTCTCGCGGTCAATCGGGATGTCATCCAGCCCGGCGATCGTGACCACGACAGTGTTCTGGCCGTTGAGGATTAAAACCTTGGCCTGGGCCTTCGCGATCCCGGCGAACTTGCGGACGAACGATTCGTAATCGACCACCGACACCAGCCGGTCCAGGGCCATCACCGCCAGCGGGACATTCTTGCGGGCCTGCTCCACGTTCTCGCGATCGACTCCGCCGCTGGCCCGCATCAGGTTGCGGACCTTCGTCACATTCAGCGGCGGCGAGGCCAACTGGGTGATCGTCCCCTCCGGCACATTCCCGCCCGTCCCGCCGCCCACCCGGTACGTCGCCCGTACGTTCGTGATCCCCGTCGGCAGCCGCTCCCCGGTCGTCATCCCATCCCCGGTGGTCAGGAACGTCTTCTCCTCATCATCGACCGCCGCCAGATACTTCCGAGGCAACCCCGTCCGCTGCGGCACCCCCCCCACCGCCCGCGCCGGCACCACCACCGTCTGCAATTCCCCAACGTTCTCGCCCAAGTCCCACGCCACACTATTGACCCGCACCTCAATCTCCGGCTTCATCCCGGAAGCCGTCTCCGCCGGCAGATACGTAAGCTTCGGCTGCGATAACAAGAACCGCTGAAACTGCCCCTGCCCCTCGCCATTCCCAATGACTTCGGAGACGGTCGACCCGTTCGTGGCCTCGACGACATTGGCGTAGATACGCACGGTGTCTCTCGCTAATTCCACAGTGAGAGGGGGATGAACTTCCAACATCGTTTCGACTCGAGTTCCAGTCGGATCAGGCGCATGTATGGCAACTTGAATCTTACACAAGTGAGAAGATGTCAATCCAGTTGCAACCCCATTGGGATCGCCCGATACCTCACTCACCTGTTTGCCAGAAAGAATCAGATATTGTCCGATCGACAACGCCCCCTCGAAGCTTTCCAACTCGACGAATCGCCCCAGCAGAGAAAGCATTTTCTCTCGCTTGGCGGTGTCCGTGGGTGGATTCGCGGGTTCCGGGAATGGGGTCTCAATCAAATCATCCGCCAGCGGAAGTTCGACGCTTCCCGCCAATACAATTGTCGACTTCAGTTGCTGTTCGAAGTTTTCGTCCGAACCTCTCCAGTTGTCATTGAGCGTCAGTCGCATCGATTTGCCGCTGGTCAAGTACGCATTTCTCTGGATGAGATCACATGCATCAACTTCGCGAGTCACGAGCGACGCTTGAGTTCCCACCAAGCACCAACTCTTCGTGGTGATATCGGAATAGTCGTGATCCAAGTACAGGACTTTGACATCTTCGTCAGGGGCTTTCTCAATCGCTGGATGAACTACTTGAGGCTTTTTGTCTTTGTCTAGTATCGTAATTTCTCCCAGTTGCTGACTGCCGAACAAGCTCGCGCGGATCCGAAAGCTGAAGACCTTTCCGCGGGCTTGGTCGTTGCGAAGGTGGCCCCAGAATCCAATCGCATTCTGAGTCGCCTGCGTGCCGATGGCTGCTGCCGCTCGCGTCACAAAGTCCGATCCGCCCTGTTGAATGTCTAACGTACCGTTCAGAGATGCACCCGGAATCAGCTGACCTCCCCCCAAGGTGTCTACATTTCCCAAGTCCGGCAAGGTAAAGGGAGTTGAGGAAATGCTTGCTGCAAACATCACCTTGATGCCGTTGTTGATCCTTTCTCGCGTCTTGTTCACGAGTGCTACATCCGCTGCACTTCCCGGAGCTGTGGATGTGTTCGGAATCTTCTCCAGTTCCAATAAGCACTTACTGAGCCGCGAGTCAGGACCATTGCTGTCGTCAGTGCCCACTTTAGCGATCGCTGTAATTCCATCGGACAGCGTCTTCTTCGGAGAGTCCTTGACGGATTCGGACACTGTCAATTGCGGCTTGATGCTCTGCAACGACTCCACGACTCCCTTTACGAAAGGCAAGGACGCCCCCTTCCAAGAACGAATCAGTTTATCAAGTGAGTCGTACACCTGCTGGATCGTCGCACCAGTCGTAATCGTGGCGACTGCTCGGAGTGCAAAGTTGTTGGTCGTATCGATGACCGTGTTGACCGCTTGGGACAACGAGGTGTTGCTATTCGCAGGAAGCAGATTCGCGAGAGCGTCTTTGTCCTTCTGCGGCATGTTCTCTGGCAGTGCCTTGATTGCGTTCTGTACTGATTCGTTGATTTCCTTCACTTGTTGATCGCGAATGACCTTGACACTCTCCGCTGTGTCTTCCACGATGTTCTTGTACAGTGGATTTCGAGGGTTGAATCCGCCGTCTTTGGGGTCTGCCAGACGGTCGGCCACATCTCCAGCTCTCGCGGCTCGAGCGTCCTTTTCCGCATCAGTCGGGGTGCCATCAGTTTCGATAGCAGTTATCTTGTCCTTTCTCGTATTGATCTCTTTCTCCACGGCCTTACTGTCTGCAAACACATCAACGGCATCCTTCATCGAAGCGGCTGTCATGCCGTCACTGCATGATTTCAACGCCGCTTCAATCGCGGATGTGTATTTCGTGCCGTCATTCAAGTTGTCCTTGGCGGTCGTCAAGGAATTCACACACGACGTTAGTGCCGCTGTGACGTTACTGCTGCCTGAGACTTTGTTTTTCTCCGTTGTCAAAGTATCGATCAACGACTTCATATTTGCTTCGTTGAGTTGTTTTTCGATCAGATTCTGCGTGGAATCGCTCAGCGTATCCAGGAATTCATGGACATGACCGCGATTCGTCTCAGCGGCCGTGAAGATATCCTCGCCTTTCTTCACCTCGGCGGGGATGCCGCGCGTGACTTCAAGAACAGTGCTATTGCTGTCCACCTTGATCGTCGTGATCGGCGATCTCGTCGCCGCCTGATAGGCTTGGTTCAGTTTGTCCAATTCCACTTGATCTGTTGATAGGACGGCGATTTGCTTCCAAAGCTCGTCGTCAGCTTCGAGTAGGGTTTTTCCGGATGCGACGTGTGTTCCGGCACCTGAAGCAATCGTTCTCCACGATTCGAGTTTCTGCTGCCAGTGATCGGGAGCCTCATCAGGCAACGTCACATTCAGCGTTTCATCGGCAAACCGTTGGGCCGGATCGATCACAGCATCTCGATATCGCGTGAGCGAGAGGTTCGACTCGACCAGCGTCACGACAGTCTGCTTGCGGTCACGATCGATTTCGACTTCAGCGATCTGACGAATCAGCGTGGGCGGTGTTCCAGTCCCGAATCTCGCCTCGACGAGCAGCAGGTAATCGCCCGGCTTAAGGTTGTGGTCAATTCTGTCGAAACGGAGTGTTCGCAGTTCATGCGCCTTTCCAAAATGGTCGTCACCTCCGATCTCTATTTTCACCGGCCTCGTCAACCTCGGCTTCAGCAGGTTCCACTCCGGCCTGCCGGTGAGATCCTCCTTGGTCTCAAACACCTGCGACAGTTCACCCGGGCCGGGGATGTGGCGGGATTGGGTGCCTTTGGGGATCAGGACTTCGTGCGGGGGGGCGGGGGGGACATCGAGGTCGAGGGCGGGGGGGGCTTGGACGTCGAAGGCGAGGTAGACGCTGGAGGAGAGCGCGGGGCGGAGGCGGTAGCCGACTTGGCTGGCGAGTTCGTGCAGTGACCGGCGTTCCAGGGCTGTGGACAGAAAACCTTCGTTGGCGATGCGCTCCTGGTAGAACGTCAGGATGTCGCCGACCGTCGACCACGCATCCAGCAGCGCGATCGTCGGGTCGGACGGCTCGCGCGAGCGGAGCCACGTCGCGGGCGGCGCGAGGGGCTGGCCCGATCGGCGCGCGGGGGCTTGGCGCTCGGCTTCGGCCTTGGCCCGCTCGGCTCCGAAGACCGACAGCTTGGCAATCATCGATGACAGAAACGACCCATGCGTCCCGGCCCGATAGCGCAGCGCGGGCAGACCCGGACGGTTGGCGACCGTCTCCGGCGTCAGCGGCTCGATTCCCTGGCAGGCATCACAATCGGGTTTCATCGCCGGGCCTCCGAATCCTTGTCCTCAATGATGGTGAGTTTCCCACTCGTGCGGTGGCTGGCCCGTTGCAAGACCGCGACCTCCAGCGGACCCAGCGGCAGTACGCCATCGATCAGTGCCTGACCCGAGTTCTGGCCGACTCGCTGCAGCGTCGTCACGTTCACCCCGCGGACGCCAGTCACGAGGCGGGCGGCGGCGATGATCTCGCTCACAAAGATCCCCTGGCCAAACGTCCGCACATCGGGATGGAAGAACCCCAGTAACCCATCCGGATGAACCCCCGCGTTGAACTTCCGCAGCAGCTCGGCCCGCACCTGCTCGAAGACGTAGCCGGGGAGGACGCGGACCTGCATTGCCAATTCGATCGGCACCTCGGTGGCGAGAACCACTCGCACCTCGTGGCCGATTCGCTGGAACCGCTTCAGTTCCCGCTGCACGGTCCGGCGCAGCTCTTCAAAGTTCTCGACGCGGTCGAGCGGATCGATCGCCACGCGAATCCGCTGACCGAGCGGACCGGGGATCAGTTGGGCGACGGCCCCCTGGACCTCATTGGCGAATTCCTGCTTCACGACCACGGCGTAGTCATCGGCAGTGACCGCGCGTTTGAGTTTGCGCGTGACCAGGGGAGCGATGAGCCGGGCGGAGGCGATCGGCTCCGGTTCGGTCCCGCCGACGGCCGGGAGGGGATTCCGCACGCGCAGGCCGCGTCCGGTGAGGCTCTCATTGCGGAACCCGATGTGTGTGATCCCGCCCGCCCCGACGTTGCCGCCCGACCCATTGCCGATGCGGTAGGTGGCCCAAAACTTGGAGCCCGGCTGGGGCTGGTTCGGACTGTTCTCGGGGAATCGCAGGTGGGTGCGGCGCTGGTCGTCGATCTCGATGGTGAAGTGGCGGACCTCGGGCGGGGTGTCGATCAGGTCATTGCGGGCCTCCCACGTGATGGCCGCTTCGATGTCCCGCTGGAGCCGCTGCAGGAGTGCTTGCTCCCGCTCGGAGGACGGTGTCCACGCGGGAACGCCCGCGACCTCGCGGCAGCGTTTGCCGGGGAGCAGATGGGCCACGGTGCGACACAGATCGAGCGGAGAGACTCGCAACTGCTGCAACAGGCGGTCGATCGAGAAGTTGGATGCACACACCTCTGACTCGGGAACATCGGGGGAGGGAGTGATGCCGCGCAGGCTGAGTTGCGGTTCGGCCTTGTGCTCCAGTTGAGAGAGCATGGCGGAGGCGGCCATCGGACGTTTGAGCACCTGATCGCGTTCAGGGGTGGCCAGCGGTTGAGCGAACGTCAGATCGGATTCCTTGAGCCGAGGGCGATACGGTCGCGGGGCCACTTGGGGCGGGGACTCGGACGAGCAGGTGCCGCAGCAATTCGGATCGGCACACGGGTCGTGGAGTTGGTATCCCGGCACGCAATCCAGCAACTCGCCCACCTCGGTCCGGCCCTGATCGACGAGGATCATGTTGCCGCGCGCAACGCTGACATCCTGGACCAGATGGCAGTCGGTGGTACTCCGGCCCTTCGCGGAGAGGCAGAGCGGGAACGTCAGGGCATCGTCGGGATGCCATTCGATCTCGACGATCGGGAGCTTCTTGGGCTGGCCATCGGGGAGCGTGAGGGGGACCAGCGGGTCTTCGGTCGGAGTGACCCTGGTCAGGCGAACGACTTGCCGGTGGAGCGGGTCGGCGTCCTCGATCTGACCGGTGCGGGAGCCACGCACCTCTTCCAGGAGCAGCAGGTCGCCCTCGTGCAGGTTCTGGAGTCCCCGCGTGAACGTCTCCCCCGCACGAGTCGATCGAACATACGCATCCCGCAACGTGGCCGAGGTCGTCCCGCGCGGGAGCCAGCAGAGGCTGCCGTCCCAGGTATAGAACGGGATTGCGTTGTGCCCGGCGAAGAGGCGGATCTTGTCTCCGCGTGTCACGCGCCGGACGATCAGGTCGGGGAACAGGTCTTCGAGAATCGCCCGGTTGGTCGAGGCGGGACACTGATGCGGCGAGGTGACGGCGATCCGGCGGCGGGTGGACTCGGAGCAGCATTTCGCCTCCTGCCGGTCGACCTGATTCGCGAGCCAGACCTGACGCAAGACGACATTCAGGTGGTTCAGCACCTCCTGGACCAGAGGTGCGAAGGTCTCGACCGTCGTGTTGTACAACTCCCGCAACACCGGTACCGTGACCGAATCCGGCAGGCATTGCCAGAGCGTCGCGAGGCAGCCATGAACGTCATGGGCCAACTTCTGAAGGAATGCCAGGGGATCTTTGACATCGGACGGCTTCAACCATGGATCGTGTTCCGGAAGCAGGCAGGCTTCGAAGTCCACCAGCGGCAGCGTTTCCCGCTGCTTGAGTTCGGCCAGCGACACCGCCTCCGGAGGATCGGTGTCTCCCGGCGGCAGCCCGGCCAGGAACACGACATCCGCCGGATCGAGTTCATCTCCCGAGGGGGCTGTGATGTGCAGGAACGTCCGCGAGTTGCAACCCTCGTGCAGCCGGTAGTCGACCAGCCGGGCGTGCCGCCGCACCGAGATTCGCTTCAGGGCTGTGCCGAGGTAGGCTTCGGTGGCGATGGCGTCCTGCTCGTAGCTCAGATGGTCGCCGACATAGGCGAACAGCTCGACCAGCAGCACGCCGATGTCGGGAACGTGCCGTTCCCTCCAATCGGGCATCGTGACCGACAACCGATCAAACAGCAGCCTCCGCAGCCGTCCGTAATCGCGGGCCAGGTAGTCGATCTGCGGGGTCGGGAACTGGTGCGGTGGACACTGCGATTCGTCGAGATCGTCGAGGTCGCTGCCGGGGGTGGGGAAGCGGAATTCATAAGAGGAGAAATGAGGGTCGACATGATAGGTGTTCGGGTCGGTCAGGATCAGGCGATACCGGGAGTTGTCCGGGATGCCTCCCAGCGTGAGTCTGACAGAGTTGCTCGTTTGATTGTGTTCGACCTTCTTGATGCTCAACCGATCCGAGCGCCGACCACCTTCAATGCTCCAGTGATCGCTGGGAGGCGATGGACTCAGCTTCTCCTGGAAATAGACCTGGAGATACGGGGTCGCATCAGCCACAACCGCCTCGACGTACTCGATCCCATTGAACTTGCACTCGCTGTCATCCACGAGCCGCATCCGCCGACGGTCATCACTACACTGGAGCATTGGCGTGTTCATCGGCCCAGGCTCCTTTCAAAGGTCTCGGTCCGCTCATCCCCGGTGCGTAGCAGCGAGTACGTCAGATCGATCCGCAGGACTTCATTCCGGGCCTCGACTTCGAGTTGCTTCACCTCGATCAGATCGCCCAGGCACGATTGCAGTCCCGACTGAATGTTGGCCTGCAGCGTGGCCGCCAGCCCGACACTGTTCGGGGCGAAGATCAGGTGCAGGATCCCGCTGCCGAAGTCGGGGCGGTTGACCCGCTCGCCGGGGGCCGTGAACAGGAACTCTTCGATCATCTCCCGGACGTGGCGCGCATCGTCACACACCGCCGTGCGTCCACGCGTGTCGAAGGCCAGGGGAAATCGAATGTTCACCTTCATCAGGTTCCGATCACTCGCGTTTGGGTCAACACCACGCGCAGCGGCAGCCCCGTCGCGGCACAGACCGACTGGCTGTCAAACAGCACCACGGGTTGGGCCTGCGCCAGGACCCGTGTGGCCGTGATCGTCCACTGCCCCGTGGCACAGAACGGGGCCGGAACCGCCGCCTGCGGACAGCCTGCAATCACGTACGGAATCGGCAGCGTCACCACGGGTTGGCCACTGACCAGGACGCGCGGTATGACTGAGGTCGGCTGCGCGGGGGCCCCGTGGCTGCACGTCACTGTGGCACCGAGATGGACGATGAATCCTGGCATCTGACGCTTCTCCCGAATGACGGTTACATCACCGTCAGCGCTCCGTTGTTGATGTCCACGATGTTGCCGATCATCGTGATCGTGGCCCCGCGCCCGTTGGTCAGCGTGATTCCCAGATCGGTGATCGAGATCATGGCACCGAGTCCATGCTTGATCTGAATCCCGCCCGTCGGACCAGGGAGGTCGGAGATTTGCAGGCTGTTCTGGAGTACGGTCTGCAACGTAATCGCCGGGATCGCGGGCGGGACTTCCTTTACGCGGTTGGGCACCTCGTGAGCGGCGAAGTAGCAGCCGGTCCAGATCGGGTAGTCGGGGTCTCCCTGCTCGAACTCGACCCACACCCCGGCCCCCACCAGCGGGACCGTGAAGATCCCCATCTGCAATCCGCCGACCGGCAGGCACGGCATGGCCCAACTCAGCAGCGGCAACGGGCCGACCTCGGGGACCGAGACCTGAATGCGGCCCAATCGCTGCACGTCGACGTTGTTGACTACGCTTCCCCGGTACTTGCCGTAGAAGCGCCGATCAAAGCTGCTCCGTGATTTGGAGTGGGCGGTTTCGGCGTGCATCAGATGTTCTCCCGGTCACGAAACCATGGGGGCCAAGGGGACGGTGGAGACCAGGGCGTCGCGCACCAGGCGGAACTCCTGCGTGAACTTGCCCCGCTGGATCGTGTGCGTCACGTGGTCCACGTAGTACATGCCATCGAAGGGATGCGTACTGCCCCGAACCGAGACCAGGTTCTTGGCTTTCAGGACATATCCATAGCGCAACACGTTGAGTGAACCCTGGGCGGAGACGTTGTCCTGGGTCCGGGACGACTGGGAGAACCCCTTGACCAGTGCATCGACGAAGTTCATTTTCGAAGTCCCTTCGACGCGGGTCTGGCGTCGGGCCTCGGGGCGGACCAGTCCCATAGGGGGAGCCAGCGGGCTGAACCCCGGAATCGGGATCGGAATCGTCAGCTTGGTGATCGGCTCCTGGATCACGACGACCGGCTGTTCGTGCTTTTCGGCATCAATGCTGAACGTGATTGACTCGACGTTGCGATGGACATCCATGTCGGCATTGAGCGGCGGTTGCGGAGCCCCCAGGCGAATCGTGGGCCCCCAGTAGGCCAGATTCGTTCCGGGAGCGGGGCCGGGAAGAATAAAGAAGTCGTTCCCTACCATCTGCGCCAGCCACTGCACGTACTCCAGGTCCGTGCCTTTCTGCGCGGGCGTTTTGATGAGGGGATCGGGAATACTGTTGCCAATGGATGGGACCACGACGGGGATCAAGCCAAACCGCAGGTATTTGGCCAGAATCAGTCGCACGCGTTCCGTGGGCGGAGCGCAGGGAAACTGCATCAGGTTAGTCTGATCGTTCCGGTGCATCGCCGCTGACACGCCGGTGCCCTGGATGATGAGGCGCGGCTGTTGCTGCGACGTGTCGACTTGATGATGGGTCACGATCCCATCCGCGACGACATGCGGAAAGCCTCGGATCGTGACGATCAGAATCACCCGAAAGTCGGGCAGGTTGACTCCACTCACGGTGAGCAACGTCGGCAGGGGCGACCGCCGGTCGAGGATGAACTTCAACTCAAACCCATGATCGTTCCCGGTGTGCGCACTCACCGACTCCAGCGAATCGATAAACAGCGACGGCAGTGGCACAGGCACCACCGGTCCGGCGAGAATCGTCAGTTGCAGCCCCTTAAGCATGCGAGAACCCCATGAAGCCATCCGGCAACGTAATGCGGATCATGCGCCCGGGCGTCTCTGTCAACTCGTCGGGCCGAGTCGCACCGTTCGCATCGCACAGCCTCCAGAACATCTCGGGATCGCCGAGGTATTGGGCCGTGATGTTGTCGAGCCGCTCTCCCTGCACGACGCGATGCACACGCAGTTCGACATGCCGCTCGGAGGGTGGGAGAAACCTGCGGGAGAGGTACGCGGTCTCCCCACGTCCTTCGGCATCGGGCAAACGGAGAATCGCCAAGCCGTGGTAGCGGCTTTGCGGAGGGTAGAGACTCTGTTCGATCGAGCCGGGAGCGGGGATCGAGGGGAGGTACGGATTCATACGGGAATGCCTCCGATGCCGAGGGCGCGGATGTCGCCGCCCGCGAACTGGTCGGCGAGTTGTTCCTTCGCCTTCTGATAGGTCATGTATAGGTTCCCGCCGATGTGTCCGTGGCCGAGGTCACTCACGCTGAGGACGCACATCCCCAGGCTGACTTGCGCCCGGATCGGATTCAACTCGGTGTCGAAGAACTCCTCGTTCACGCGGTACTCGGTCAGCCGCACCGGGGCGATGCGGGACTTGCCCCACACGAAGACCGAGAGCGGGGCCTCCATCGAGGCGATCTCCAGCATCCCCAGACTTTGGTTGCTGTAGGCCGCCTCAAGTTTGGTGCTGTGCGGGTAGATCATGCTTTCGAGAGCGCACAGTTGAGGGTGAATCCCCGACTGCGTGGCGACTCGATTCTGGTCGGGATGCTCCAGGAAGTCGGTGGCGTCGATCGTCGCTTCGAGCTGGATCGTCTCGATCGGCGGGCCGGTGAGACGCAACGCTTCGGACCGGTTCTGGCCACCCGCCTCCACGAACTGGGCTTGCAGTGAGCGCGTGAGTTTCTCCGGGTTGTATTGCAGGGCGATCACGCGCAGCGGCTTCCCCGAACTGGCATCGAGCAGCACGATGCCGCCCTTAATCAGCTTGGGGGAGCGGGAGAAACCAGACATAGGGAGGGAACCAGTGGATCACCGTACACAACGAGACAGGCGAGACCATTCGACAGGCTTCACTGCCCCGCGTCGAGGTTCTGTGTCGGGTACGCAGTAGGGAAGCGGGCCTCCCCGGTGAGGCATGTGTCCGACATACCCGGACGACTCACCGTTCCATGTCTCATGGGCGGCACGACGTTTCCACGTCTCGTGAGCGGCACGACGTTTCGATGGCTTGGAGTGTCCCTGGTCTCTGTACCCCGAAGGGGTTGCACATCACAGCCCAGGGTCGCGACGCATGAGCGCACCCTGGGAAACGCGGCCCGGGGAATCCCAACCCGGAAGGGGTTGTACACCCTTGCGCGGTGTAGAACTCTTTCAGGGTTCGTCTCCCGCGAGCGATCTGACCCAGGGTGCGCTCCCTCCGGTCGCGACCCTGGGCTGTGATGTCTCACCCCTTCAGGGTGCAGACGCCGCTTCGGCGATGAGTGGCTGCTGGCTGATGGCTGCTGGCTGATGGCCAGAAAATCCCTCTGGCCATCAGCTATAAGCCATCAGCCGCTCCCGACTCCCGACTCTTTCGGGCATATGACCTCTACAGGTCATTCTGACAATTTTCCCACGGACTGTGATTGACACCCCGGAAAGGACGGGGAATACTCGTGCCCCGGTGGAACTGGAATGTTCCCCAGTAAGTATTCACATCGCAGGGAGGCCTCGTCCGAGGTGGCGTGACACCACTGGTGTCACGCAGCGAGGAGAGGACATGGCGAGCATCATACGTTCCGGAACGCGCGGGGAATGGACCTGGCCCAATGGCCGAGACGGTCTGTTGCTACTGCTTCAAGCCCATGATTGTGCCTGCGACTCGGGCAGCGATGAATGGGATTTTGCCTTGGAAATGTCGGCCCTTCACAAGCGGGGAATGACTGAGACTGAACTCCGCTGGCTGCTCAAAATGGAGTACGTGGAACACCGCATCGAGGCCACGCTGCTCGGTGATCCGCTGCGGTGCTTCCTCGCTCATGGCGGCATGAAGTTCACAGCCGAATCCTGTTTTGTCCTGACCTCGGCTGGAGAACAGTACGTCCGGGCGTTGTTGCACCCTGCGAATGGGCATGCGAACGGGCACCCCCACGGACACCGACCCGCTGGCTTGGAGCCACAGCTTCCCGCCTCTGGGGAACCCGCGTTCCCCATCGCTTCCCCCGGTCCGAATGTCGTCGAGGTCAAGTCGCTGGTGCTTCCGAAGGACCAGCGTCCGACTTGGGACGACGATCGCAAGGAACTCTGGTTCGGCCCGCATGTGATCAAGAGATTCAAATTCCAGTCGCCGAACCAGGAGACGATCCTGATCGTGTTCCACGAGGAAGGCTGGCCCGCCAAAATCGACGACCCGCTCCCCCCGGTGCCGAACCAGACCTCCCGCCAACGCCTGCATGACGCCATTAAAAACCTCAACCGCCACCGCCTGAACCGGACGATCCGCTTCGCCGGTGACGGCACGGGGGAAGGGGTGCGGTGGGAGCGGGTGGAGCCGTAAGCATGACTATTGCGGCGTGCCGTAGTCCGGACGCCCACGTCCGGACTGGTAGAATGGACGTGGAAGTCCATTCTACGGCGACTCTCAACGGACATCGCCACTTTTTCGCCGTCGACGAGAGCGGTAGGCGTGAGCCTGTCGAGGCCCCGCCAGCGAATCGGCGAGGATTGTGGTTCACGCCTCGACAGGCTGACGCCGTGCCGCTCCCACAAGATGTCTTCCTGCGTTTTACCACGCCGGGTGCCACTGGCAATAGCGGACCGACCGCCGATTGAGGGGGGATTGGGTGCCACTGGCGGTCGCTTTGGGCCGCCAGTGTCCGCGAGCATGGCTGAGTCTGAAACCTTACTGCGACATGCGTGCGTCGCTCCACACTGGCGAGTCAAAGCCCTCGCCAGTGGCACCCGGCGTGATTCAACTGCCACATCGTACGCATCGTCAGATGAACAGAGAAACATGGCACTCTGTATGAGTGCAGAGCGTTATTTGATGGGAACGCTTGTCACGACATGACTGTCCACTGGATAGCACCTCATATCCTGGGGATGCTTACAGTCTTCTGAG
>JAYTFV010000281.1:0-2898 GCA_043734065.1 Planctomycetota bacterium | reverse complement strand
TTTTTACCCGGGGGAGTTGAACAGAAGGCAACGAAGGAAACGAAGGGTCATGTTTGAAGTTTCTTCGTTTCCTTTGTTGCCTTCTGTTCAAAATCAAATCGGGAAGTTGTTTCGAGCCATATCCTTAGCTGCGACGCGAATGCTTTGCGCAGCGGAGCGCTCCGCGGCGAGGTGTACCCGGAGCAGCCAAAAGTCTGGACTCCAACCTCACTTCACGCGCGAGCGGGCCTTGTCGTACACGCGGACGTACTCCGCGGCGCTGTGGGCCCAGGACCAGTCGCGGGTCATGCCGTTGCGGATCAGGCGGTTCCAGGTCGGCTTGTCGTGCTGGAACACACCGACCGCGCGCCACACGCAGGACAAGAACGCATCCGCGCTGAATGTCGAGAACTTGAACCCGTTGGCGGTCCCGTTGCCGATCGTCTCGGGGGAGCAATCGACGACCGAATCCGCCAAGCCGCCCACGTTGCTCACGATCGGTGGCGAGCCATAAGAGGCGCTGTACATCTGGTTGAGGCCGCACGGCTCGAACTGGCTGGGCATCAGGAAGGCATCGATCCCGGCCTCGACCCGGTGGGCCAGTCCTTCGTTGTAGCCGATGACCGCAGCGACTTTGGTGGGGAACTGGACCTTCAACTCCTGAAGCCACTTCTCGTACTTCGTTTCGCCGGTGCCCAGGCAGATAAACTGCACATCCGCCCGGAAGAGTTCCGCCGCCCGCGAGGCGATCAGCCCCAGCCCCTTCTGATCGGTGAGGCGCGAGATCAGGCCGAGCAGCATCGCCTCGGGGCGCTGGGGCAGGCCGAGTTCTTTCTGGAGCGCGGCCTTGCAGGCGGCCTTGCCTTCCTTGACTGTTTCGAACGTGAATCGCTGCACGAGTGCCGAATCCGTCGCCGGGTTCCATTCGGTCGTGTCGACCCCGTTCAGGATGCCGACGAGCGAATCGCCGCGAGTCTGGAGCGCCGGGTCGAGACCATACCCGAACTCCGGTCGGCAGATTTCCTTGGCATAGGTCGGGCTGACCGTGGTCACGACATCCGACATCGCGATCCCGGCCTTGAGCAGATTCAGCTCGCCAAAGTACTCCAGTTGCCGCCAGTTGAACAGATCCCAGCGCAGGCCGGAGAGCTTGTAGGCCCACCAGGGGAACCGACCTTGGAACGCCATGTTGTGGATCGTGAAGACACTGGCGATTTTCTGGAACCACGGCTGGAGCCGGTATTCGCTGGCCAGCATGGCGGGGATGATGCCGGTCTGCCAATCGTTGGCGTGGATGATGTCGGGTTGGAGGTCGAGTTGCCGGACCGCTTCGAGGACCGCTCGCGAGAAGAAGATGAACCGTTCGGCATTGTCGACGTAGTCGTGCCCCTTTTCAGTATACAGGCCCGCTCGGTCGAAGTATTCGGGCTGGTCGATGAGCAGGACGCGGACTTGCGAACCGGGGAGGGTGGTCGAACGGATCTCGGCCTCGACCCGTTTCTCACCCAAGGGGATCGTAAGCTTGCCGACCGGTTCACCCGCGAGGTTCGGCTTGATGGCCTTCCGGTAGTAGGGCAGGACGAGCGTCACCTCGTGCCCCAGCCCCGCCAAGGCCCGCGACAACCCGGAGGCGACATCCGCCAGTCCACCGGTTTTCGCAAAAGGGATCGCCTCCGAGGCCGCCATCAGAATTCGCATGCTCTCAACTCCGTGATTCGGATTGTCTCATCGCCACGTTCGCCAGAATGTGGGGGGTGGGATAGGCTTCCGGCCTGTCGACTTCTTCTGGTGGCAAAGACAGGCTGGAAGCCTATCCCACGCGGGTCCACCTATCCGTGGCGGCACCCTGCCCCACAACTGTGCTGTCCCGGCGGAGGAGCACACGCCCCCATGACGGGAAGTGAGCGGCTACCACCGCCAGCGACGTGACCGGCGGGGGCGCTCATCAGCTTCTCGACGGTCATGGCCTGGCACTGGGGGCAGGCGGGGGTTTCGTCGCGGCGGACGAGTTCCTCGAACATCTGCCCGCACTTGCGGCACTGAAAATCGAACATGGGCATGGTGAACTCCGAGGGATTGAGGACCGTGTGAATGACCCCCGTCACCACGTTCGCCGGAACGTGGGCTGCCGGAACCCGTGATCGAACGTGGCGAAAGACTTCCGAAGTCTTCGGAAGACTTCGGAAGTCTGTCGGCCACCAAGTGTACAGCGGACCGCAGTGGGTCGCGACGGACGGAAGGCCCGTTCGATGACGGAAATCCGCCAGAAGGCGGGAGATCACGCCCATCTTCCCTGTCTTCTCTGATTGGTCTGGCTTCTCCGATCGGTCTGGCTGGCAGGCTGACATCCGCGGCGGTGAGATGGTTTTTGCCAGTACGCTCACCTGTTATCGTAACGGGCATTGCGATTCGTCTCCGAGGGAGTTTCGGCCCCGCCCATGTCGCCTGCTGATGCCAATCATGTTCCCGCTCCGGCTCAGTCCGGGGGCGTTCTGACCGTGGGAAATTTTGACGGGGTCCACCTCGGCCATCAGCGCATGCTGGAGCAGTTGGTCGCGCTGGCCCGTCAAGTAGGCACTCGATCCATCGCGGTGACGTTCGATCCACCTCCCCTGACAATCCTGGCCCCGGACCGCGTGCCGCCGCAGTTGACCACGACTCCGCAGAAGATCGAGTTGATCCGTGGGCTGGGGGTGGACGAAGTCATCGTCTACCCCGCCTCGCGCGCGCTCCTGTCTCTGACGGCGGAACAGTTCTTCGAGGAGGTTCTGGTCAAACAACTCGGCTGTCTGGGGCTGGTCGAGGGGCCGAACTTCCGGTTCGGGAAGGGGCGGGGCGGCGATGTGGCCCTGCTCCGCGACATGTGTGCGCAGCGGCAGATGCCGATGCGAATCGTCGAAGCCTGCGAAAGCGAGGGGA